>CALVYM010000098.1 GCA_944372205.1 uncultured Bacilli bacterium | reverse complement strand
TGTAAGTGGCAAAACAAAAAACTAATTACAATAAACAGATATTATCCAAGTAGTCAAGTTTGTTCAGTATGTGAATATCAAAACAAATTATTAAAAGATTTAAGTATAAGGAGTTGGGAGTGTCCTAAATGTGGATATATACATGACCGAGATATCAATGCTAGTATCAATATAATGTTTGAAGGATTAAAAATATATATGCAAAGTTTAATATAGATAAAAATAAAATAAAAATAGTAGGGTGGCGACCATCCGAAGTTGGTCTGTGGAGAGTCTAAAGGACTCTATGAAGCAGAAATGCCTTGTAGTGATACAAGGATAGTCAAAATTTATTTTGACTTTTGTTCAATAAATTTATTGTATAATTTTAAGTGGAGTTGATAGTATGGATTGGATTTTTTGGTTAGTTTTAGTAATCGTCTTGGCGATTATTGAAATAGTTACAGTAAATTTACTTACCATTTGGTTTGTAATTAGTGGAATTGTTGCCATGATTTTATCATTTTTTATTGATAATAGTGCGGTAACTTCAACTGTTTTTGCAGTTTTAGGTATAATATTATTATTTACAACAAGACCAATACTTAAAAGAATTTTACCAACTCAAAGGGCTCGAACAAATCTTGATAGAGTTATTGGTGCATCTGGTGTAGTAACTAAAGAAATTAAGAAAAACCAAGTAGGTGAAGTAAAAGTTGATGGCAAAATTTGGAGCGCTATAAGTGATAAATCAATAGCAGTAGGTGAAAGCGTCATAATTGATGCTATCGATGGAGTAAAATTAGTTGTTAGAAAGGAGGATAAATAATGCCTGAAATATTAATTGCCATACTTATAATTGTTGCAATAATTATCTTACTTAGTATTAAAATAGTTCCACAAGCACAAAGTTATGTTGTTGAAAGACTTGGTTCATATTATGCAACATGGCATAATGGTTTACATTTTAAAGTCCCATTTATTGATAGAATAGCAAATAAAGTTACTTTAAAAGAAATAGTTAAAGATTTTGCACCACAACCAGTAATTACTAAGGATAATGTTACAATGCAAATTGATACAGTTGTATATTTTCAAATAACTGACCCTAAGCTTTATACTTATGGAGTTGACTACCCAATTAATGCCATTGAAAGCTTAACAGCAACAACCCTTAGAAATATTATCGGAGAATTAGAACTAGATCAAACATTAACTAGTAGAGATATTATTAATACTAAAATGCGTTCAATACTTGATGAAGCAACAGATCCTTGGGGTATTAAAGTAAATCGGGTGGAAGTTAAAAATATTTTACCACCAAGAGATATTCAAGATGCTATGGAAAAACAAATGCGAGCTGAAAGAGAAAGACGAGAAAAAATCTTACAAGCGGAAGGCGAAAAGAAATCAAGTATTTTAATTGCTGAAGGTGAAAAAGAAAGTGCAATTTTAAGAGCCGAAGCTCAAATGATGAGTCAAATAAAGGTTGCTGAAGGAGAAGCTGAAGCATTACTTAAATTAAAACAAGCTGAAGCTGATGGTATTAAACTCATTAGAGAAGCTAAAGCTGATGAAGCTGTTTTAAGACTTAAAAGTTATGAAGCTCTAGAACATTTAGCTAATGGAAAATCAACTAAAATAATTGTTCCAGCTGAACTTTCGGGTGTTGCTACATTTGGCACAACTCTAAAAGAAGTAATGGAAGAAAAGAAAAGCGATACTAAAAAATAGTATTGTTTTTTTAAATTTGCTCTATTGTTTTTTTCATAATTATGCTAAAATTAAGTTATGTATGCGAATGTAATAATAGAATATCCTGTTAAGTCTTTAAATAAGATGTTTATTTATAAAGTTCCTAATGAATTAATTGATAAAATTCAAGTAGGGATGAAAGTATATGTACCCTTTGGAAAAAATGAGGTATTTGGTTTTGTAATGGAACTAAAAAATACTAATGATACTGATTATGAATTAAAAGAAATAATTAGAATAGATAATGAAGAACTTATACTTAATAAGGAATTAATGGATATGGGGAAATATTTATCAAGTATTACTTTATGTAATTTAATAACCGCTTATCAAACTATGCTTCCTAGTAGTTTAAAAATAAAGAGTCAGAAACATAATTATGATATATATGATGAATATGTAAGTATAAAAGATATAAATAAAGTTAATGATTATATAAATGAATATAAATATAGAAAAAAACAAATAGAAGTGTTAAATGAATTAAGAAATGGTAAATTAAATAAAAAGGATATTAGTAGTAATATATTTAAGAGTTTAAAAGATGAAGATTTAATAGAAATAGAAAAAGTTTCTAAATATAGAATTAATATAGATAATACTAATTTAGTAAAAAAAGAATTAACTGAAGAACAGATAAATGTTTTTAATAGCATTGATTTTTCTAAACACGATACATATTTACTTTATGGTATTACTGGTAGTGGTAAAACTGAAGTTTATATTAAATGGATTGAGAGTGTTATTAGTAGAGGTAAAACTGCAATAATGCTTGTTCCAGAAATTGGATTAACTACGCAGATTGCCAAAAGATTTTATGAAGCTTTCGGGGGAGATGTAGCAATATTTCACTCATCATTATCTGAAGGAGAAAAGTATGATGAATACTTAAAAATACTTCGTGGGGAAGTACATGTTGTTGTAGGTACTCGTAGTGCAGTGTTTGTTCCTCTTAAAAATTTAGGAATAATTATTATTGATGAAGAAGATAGTGGCAGTTATAAACAAGAAAGTATGCCAAGATATCATGCTCGTGATATAGCAATATATAGAGGAAAATATAATAATATTCCAGTTGTATTAGGTAGCGCTACTCCTTCTTTAGAAAGTAAAGCTAGAGCTGATAAAGGAGTATATAAATTACTTAGGCTTACTAAAAGAATAGGTGTTGCAAAATTACCTAATGTTTATTTAGTAGATATGGAAAGTGAAATGAAGAAAAGAAATACTATATTTAGTGAAGTATTACAAGAAAAAATTAAAGATAGGTTAGAAAAACATGAACAAATAATACTTCTACTTAATAGAAGAGGTTTTTCAACATTTATTACTTGTAGTAATTGTGGATATACATATAAGTGTCCTAATTGTGATATTACTTTAACTTATCATAAGAGTACTAATAATTTGATATGTCATTATTGCGGTTATCAAAAGAAAAGAGATGAAGTTTGTCCTAATTGTGGTGAAGATGGCTTAAATTATTATGGACTAGGTACCGAAAAATTAGAAGAGACGATAAATGCTATGTATCCGGGGATTAGAGTTGTTAGAATGGATCAAGATACTACAAGAAATAAAGGGGCTCATGAAAAAATAATCAATGATTTTAAAGATTATAAATATGATTTACTTTTAGGAACACAAATGATTAGTAAAGGACTTGATTTTCCTAAAGTTTCTTTAGTTGGGGTTATAAATGCTGATACAACGCTAAATCTACCAGATTATAGGAGTAGTGAAAATACTTATTCACTCTTAAGTCAAGTTGCAGGTAGAGCAGGTAGAAGTGATATTCCTGGAGAAGTTATAATTCAAACATTTAATCACGATAATTTTTGCTTAAATTGTGTTAAAGAGAATAATTTTGACAAATTTTATTTGGGAGAAATGCAGTTTCGAAAAAGTTTAAAGTATCCACCATATTACTTTATGGTTGGTTTAAAAATAATTGGTAAAGATTATGAAAACACACTAGAAAATGCTAAAAAAGCAAAACATTATTTAACTAAGAATTTAAATAAAGATACAATTGTTTTAGGACCAACTACTGCAGCAATACTTAAATTTAATAATGAATATAGGATGCAAATAATTATTAAATATAAGTTTGATGATAAACTTATGAATACTTTAAAAGAACTTGATAATATATTTATAAATATTAAAAATAGTTATTTAGAAATAGATTTTAATCCTTTAAGAATATAAAAATTGCAAAAAATGCAATTTTTTTTATACCTTCGACAAAAACCAACATTTTTTTTAAAATGAATGTGCTAGTATATAAAGCCAAGGAGGTGATATCTTGCTTACGGAAGAAAAAGGGTTCGTTAAAGGATCAAATGATCAAATGTTTAAGATTATTGTTGAAGACCCTATTCATGGAAAAAGAATACTTGAAG
>CALVYM010000097.1 GCA_944372205.1 uncultured Bacilli bacterium | reverse complement strand
TAAAAAGAAGCACATATCTTATGCTTCTTTTAAACTTAATAAGGCTTCTATTTCAACTGTATCCATCACACTATAATCACTCATAGCATTGCTTACATTAGCTACCCAGCTTGGTTTAGCAATCTTTACACCAGCTTCATTATATGTTGGATTATATACTCTACCAATTGCTTCAACAGTTGTAAGACCTTTACCAAAATATCCTTCACTTAATAACTTAATATATGAATAAATTCCATATTCAATATTTTTATATTTAATTAAACCACCACTAGACATACCACCAAAGATATTGTTTTTATTTAACATACTTTTAGCACTATATCCTGATTCAATTTCAGCAATTGCAGCAGCTATACTAAAATCAACATTGCCATAATAATCACAGAAATACTTAATTAAAGCAATCATATATTCTTTAGATGGATTACTTACATTTAATTTCTTGCTAAATAATTCTGGATTACTATCTTCAAGAGCAATCATATAATCAAGTAATGTTTTATCTAAATCATTATCAAGTAAATTAATACTTTGATAATCTTCCCTTAATTTATTTAATAATACTTCATTATCTATTTGAAACATATCACTCATAAATTTAATAGTATTTGTATTATTAGTTAAGAAAATATTTAATATTTCTTCTTCACTTAATATTCTAGTACTCTCGGGAACCTCCGCATCAACATTATAACTAATAGAATGAACAATCATTTCATCTTTATTAATATAATGATGCATTGTTAAACTAAATGTTAAAAGTATTGCCCCAATTGACAGTAAAATTAATCCCTTTTTATTCTTTTTTATATATTCTTTCATATTATTATTATACTCTCCCTTTCAAAAGTATGCATCTATTATAGCACATTTTGATAAATAATGCAAATTAGCGCGAACAAATGTATTGTTTTATGTATTTATAAATGCATAAAACCGATTCTATTTGAGAATCGGTTTTAAATAGAAAATTAGGGCGGCCTCACTAAGACGCCCCCCCACATAAAAATGTATTACCATTTTTGACTTCCATAAATATAACACATGAAACTACTATATGTCAACTTTTTTTGAATTTATGCTATAGTTATATCTGGTATATCACTAAGTGGTGTATTATTTCCTACTGGATTTGGGGTAACTGTGCTACTTGCTTGAGGTTGCAATCTCCAGCAAGCGGATACATCACAGTTAGATGAATATGGCATTGGATTTGGCATTTCCATCTTAACAATCATTGGTATTTTAAAGGCTCCACCAAAACAAACACAATTACCGGGTTGTAGTACTTTTTGTTTATCTAGAATATCTGCAGATATATTTGGAAGCATTTCTCCAATATATTTGATATCTAGTGGGTGTGTCATTTTAAATATCAAGAAGTTGTTACATTGAGCAATAACTGTATCAGATATTTCTACTGGTCTTTGAGAAATAATATCTAAAATTACGCCATATTTTCTTCCTTCTTTAGCTATACGATCAAAGATATTATAACCAAGTAAGAATGTATCATTATCTTTTTGAATATATCTATGTGCTTCTTCTAAGAATAAATGAAAAGGTATTGTAGCTCTTTCACTTCGGCCTTTAGAAAAATCAAATATCATTCTCGAAAATATTTTAACAAATACTTTAGCATAAGTATCATCAACATCTTCTAAATTAATATTTATTATTTGAGCTTTTTTAGCACCATTAGCAACAAGAGATGAAATATAATTTGGTAGTGTCATATATTCACTACTAAAAAATGTATTTAACTTACTATTAATAATTGAATTAAGTCTTACTTTTAATATTGTTGCATCATCATGTAGGTTTTGATTATGTAAAAAACCTTCACCAATTAAAGTAAATTCTAAGGCTTGAGCAAAGTCTTTAAGTGAATAAGAAGCTTTTTCAGGTTCTCTAATAGATTCTAAATCTTCATTTATTTTACTTAAAATATAATTGGTAATAAGTACTGATTCTCCAAAATTACCATTAGAATCTATTTCAAAACATTCACTTAATGTTCTAGTATAACCAAGTCCAGGTATTACTGAATCAAAATTAAATTCTTTGGTATGACATACTTCAATTATTGTAAATATTTCATTTTTTTTACTAGCAACTGTTTCATTTGAAAATAATACTGCTAGTAAAGCTTTAGCTATTAAATGATTTTTATAAGTGTTAGCTTCTTCACTATTAGTTGAAAATATTTTAGCAAGTTTAATTGTATGTTCTATTATTGGAAGTTGGGCATGATCACTTGCTTGAAATAATAAGGCAAAATCATCTAATGTAAGTAAGTTTACTGGAATACTTAGAGGAATATCAGTATCATCTTGTGGATTAGTTGTAATAAACTTATAACAATAATTAGGATTTATTTCATTAAGTTTACCAAAAGCATTTTTATATTCTCCAAAAGAATCAAATATAAATAAATTAGCATTATATTGAACATTAAACTTAGGATCAAAAACATTTTGAATAATTCTAGCTACCCCACATGATTTACCGGAGCCAGAGTTACCAAATATGGCTAAGTGATTAGAAAAAAGATTATTAATATTAGGACATATCTTAAATCCTTTATAAATGGCACTTTCACCTAAAACAAAGCTTGATTCATCATAAGTACCAACAAGTTCTAATAATTCCGTTTGGTTAATCATTCTAATCTTACTTGTTAAAAGTGGTTTTCTTAAAACCCCATTTACATATTTACCATTAATATATTCTCCTAGAAATCTTATTTTAATTACACTACTTCCAAGTTCAAATACTTCTCCAAGTATTCTTTGTTCTCCTTCTTCAAATATAACATTTAAATTCATTAAATCATTAGCACTAGCTTCTGTATTTAAATTTTCTACATGAGCTTCACTATCACCAATATAAACTATTTTTCCAAACATATTTTCCTCCTTATTTTACAACAAACTCTCTTTCTCCCATAATGAAGTTTCCTAAAACATCATTATCTATCGGTATAAAGAACATAAGTATTTCATCACTATCATCAATTTCTTCATTAACATAATATGTTAAATTAATACCAGTATCTAATACTTCAACACCAATATCATCAGTAAATTTTAATGAATCATCATAATTAATAAAATCTATTATATAATCATTACTATCTAAATCACCAGCGGTCAAGAACACTAGCTCATGTATATCATAATCTTCAAGTAAATTAATATATTCATCATAACTAGTAATAAGTGTTGGATTATAAAAAGTATTATCATCTTTTTTAAGTACAATACCTTCAGCTACTTCTCTATAATTATTATTACCTCTGGTACCTATATAAATACCAAGTATAGCTGATGCTAAAACAATTACTATAGCAAGGGTTGTTATAAATAATCTTTGTTTCATAAAACTTCAGTACCTACCCAATTATAATGATCATTATTAATTATAAAACTACTTCTATAACTAACCCTTCTTCTACTTAAATGTTTATCTATATATTCATCTAATGTAAGTTCATCATTATTTACATCATTACTATTAAACTCTAATAATACATCTTTATATAAACCATTACTATATACTTTATATTCTACTACTCCATTAATACTTTCTTCACTATAAAAAAGTATACTTTCATCTAAATATATTTTATCATCACTAATACTAATATTATCTATATTTCTATTTGCTTTATAAAGTATTCCATTATACTTTATTTCTTCACATATATATTCATCATTTTTATATACACAATCATTTTTACCATTTACATTAAAATCTTCATTTACTATTATCTTATCATTACCATACATATTACTTACTATACTAAGTAATTTATTACTATCTATATTATTATCAGTTAATGTATACATAGCTTTAGTAAGTAATATTTCATTATCTATATCTTTAATACTTACATATTTATCTTGATATGCACTCTTATATTCATTATTATTAATTGTAACAAATGGTATTAAATTTTCAAGTTCTAAACTTAAATTATCTGTACCACCATCAAAATTTAATACAGTATTAACATTCATATTATCATTACTATCTTTATTAATATATCCATTAATATATAAAAGTGCACATATTACTATTAATAATATAAATATAATAAAACCTAATACTATATTTTGTTTTCCTTCTTTACTATCATATTTCATATTTAATCACCTATTTTCTAATAAAAGTATATCAAAAAACATAACTAATTACAATTAGTTATGTTAAATTT
>CALVYM010000096.1 GCA_944372205.1 uncultured Bacilli bacterium | reverse complement strand
TTGGTATTATTATTATAGGTGGTAATCATGAAAAAGATAATTGTTCCGATAATTTGTATAATTTTATTAGGAATTACATTGATATTTATTAATCCTATAACAGATACTTTAGCTTCATTTATAAGTAATGAACCAGTTATAGTTGTAAATTCTGATAACTCATATACTAAGGATAATGATTATTTATTTGTAAAAAGAACTAAAGATTTTATTCCTTATAGTTATCAAGATTTATTAAACATCTACTATTCTGCGGTTAATAATGGGTGGGATGAATTTACGTTTTATTGTCCAAGTGAGTATACTAATTGCTTAAAAGACATTACTGAAATTAGTGGTGATGAGTTAATACTTACGCATTTGAATAATTATGTTCATCCTTTTAATAGTTTTACAAATCTTAGAACAATTATTAATGAAAATGGTGAAATAACTATATATATTAATTATTTATATACTAATGAAGAAATTAAGAAAATAGATGCCAGAGTTGATGAAATAATTAGTGAATTAATTACTGATGATTTAGATGATTATGATAAAATTAAAACAATACATGATTATATTATTAATAACACAAAATATGATACTATAAGAAATGAACAAAATGATAGTAAATATGAGTCAAATACCGCATTTGGGCCTTTATTTCAAGGATATGCCACTTGTAATGGGTATACAGATTTAATGGCAATATTTTTAAGTAAATTAGGTTTTAATAATTATAAAATTGCTACAACCCCAGAAGATTTAGGAAGTGATGCTGCAACAGGACACATTTGGAATGCTATATATTTTGAAGATGAATGGTTACATATAGATTTAACTTGGGATGATCCTGTTCCTGATCCTTCAATGAGTGAAGAAACTGATTATTTATTTCATACCTATTTTTTAGTAACAACAGAAGAAATGCATATAGCTGATGATGGTGATACTGTAGTTACAGAACACAATTTTAATCCCCTATTTTATTTAGAATATAACTAAAATACTCACAAGACTTGTGAGTATTTATTTTATTGCTAAAACTGCATTATCTTTAATTATAAAATAGTCATTTATATAACTTTTTAATAATGGATAAATTATACCATTAGACTCTATATAACCAATATCTGCTATTTCTGGAGTGGCAAATTCAACAAAACTATTAACTAAATCATTTAGATAAAGAGAATCATCACTTAAATTATTCTTGTTCATAAAAGTACTCAAAAATACTTTATCATTAGAATTAAGTAATATAACATAATTTAATCCATTTTCATAAACTATAAAATCATAAACAAATTCATCTAATATAACATTTTCTCCTGATTTTAAATTAGTTATATTGAGTTTATTATTTTTTATATATAATTTATAATTGTAGATATAATTTTTTTCATTTACATAATTTATTAAAAATTCATTTTCTAAAAAGTAAGTCATTTTACCATTATCTATTTTTATTTCTTCATAATTAAAACAAATTTGTTTATCCATTATCTCTCTTGGAGATAAATAAGAAGTTATAAACATAGCTAAAACAGAAATTGTGATTATCTGTGTAACTTTTCTTTTGGTACTCTTATCATTTTTTATATTTAAATAACTATAAGCAATATAAATAATAGAAAATAATAATGAAATAATTAAGGTAATAATATTTACTAGTATTGTAACATCAGTATTGTTAATACAATCTTTATAACTGTTTACTTCACCAAGTAATATGGAAAAATCATAAAATGAATGTAAAAATACTAAACTCCAGATATTTCTTGATACATAATATACTGAACAAAATAATATGCCTATTGCACTAGTTTGAATTACTTGCATAATGCTTGTAAATAAATCTTGACAGAGAAAACATTAACTAAATGAAATAATCCAAATAAAAGACCGCTGAGTAAAATAGTTATTATTGCTCCATTTTTATTATTACCATATCTTTTCATTACTTCATTTTGAAGCCATCCCCGGAATATAAATTCTTCTGCAATCCCAATAGAAATACTAGCTATAATTAAACTAATAAAATTAGGTATATTTAAATGTCTATCAATTAATAATTCTCCGCCGTTTACAATTAACATAATTAGAGCAATAACAAGTACAGGCATACCTCTTTTTATGCCTTTTAAAAAGCTTTCTTTCTTGAATTTTATTTCAGGCCATAATTTTCTAATTGAAATAACTAATAAAGCAAATAAAATAATAACTATTTCTGATATAAACATTGTATTATATTTACCATATAATAAGGTATTATAAATAATATTAGCAAAATATCCTCCATAAAAAACAAATAGACCAACTAAAAGTAAAATAACAAGAGCAATAATTCCAATAAATTTAAATAAATCTTTATTCTTTTTAAACATTAAAATCCCTCAACATTTGTATATATTTCTGATACATCATCAATATCTTGAAGCAAATTATAAAGTTTAGTAAATATTTCTAAATCTTCATTACTTAAAGTGATTTTTTCATGAGGATACATTCCTACTTCATCTACTATATAATCAATATTAGGAATCAATTTTTCTAATTCATCTTTGACATTATTCATATATCCTGGCATCAACGTAATTGTAATTTCTCCATTATCACTCTCAATATCAATAATTTCTAAACCGGCATTAAGTAGTGTATCAAATACTTCTTCTAAATTATCATACTTAAATGATATAATACCTAAATGTTCATAATTATAAGCAACAGAATTAGTTACTCCTAAACTTTTATTTACTTTATTAAAAGCAGCTCTAACCATACCAACTGTTCTATTGACATTATCAGTTAAGCATTTAATTATTAAAGTTGCTGCCCCTGGTCCAAATCCTTCATATATTACTTCATGATAGTCTTCTCCACCAGTGCCTTTAGCTTTATCAATAGCTCTATTAATAATATCACTTGGAACTTGACTTTTTTTAGCTTTATCAACTAATCTTTTTAAACTAGGATTAGCTAGAATATCTACTCCTCCCTTTTTAGCCGCAAGGTAAATTTCTTTAGCAAAAGTTGTATAAACTTTCCCCTTGGCGGCCCCTGTTTTTTGAATACTTGCTTTTCTTACTTCATAAGCTCTTCCCATAAATTCACATCTCCTTTTTTAAAAATTATAATATGTTTTTTCATAATCTAATGTAAGTCCTTTTAAATTTATCATTTCATCAATGGTAACGAAAGCATAACCTTCTTGCTCTAACTCTGCCATTGCCATTAGTGCTCCTTCAACTGATTCAGTATAAATATCGTGAAGTAGCACAATTGCTCCATCATGAGCACTTTCAAGTATCTTATCTTTGATTAAATTACGGTCCTTTAACTTCCAATCTTCCGTATCAATGTTCCAATTTATTATATGCATATTAGCTAAATTTTTTATATGATCATTAATATTTCCATATGGAGGACGGAGTAAACTAGGTCTAATACCAATTACTTTTTCTATCTCATCATTTGCCAAATTAATCTCCGATAACACATTAGCATCATCTAGTAACAATAAATTTAAGTGATTATAAGTATGTGATCCAATTTGATTACCTTCAACGTATGCTCTTTTTAATACTTCAGTGTTACTTGCAACTCTACTTCCTAAAACAAAGAAAGTAACTCTAGCATCAAATTCTTTAATTCCATCAAGTAACCTTGAAGTCGTCTTTGTATTAGGACCATCATCAAAAGTAAAAGCAATTAACTTTTTACCTTCAAGTTCACTTAAATCTCTTTTTCCTGGCTTAGGATAAGTGATATCTGTAACTAAAGAAGCATCCATATATTCACTTTTTAAAATACCTCCTAATTTTTCATAAGGTATAGTTATAGTTATCTCACCATCTGCCCAGCTTGCTACTTGATAAGGCGGAAAAGTGATATTTAAGCCTTGATTACTAAAATAAAAATATTTGTAATTACTATCACTTTGACTCAACCCTCTTTTAACCCATTCTTCATCTAAAATGATATCTTTTTCTTTAGCGTAATCATATAAGCTTTCTAAAACAATTGGCTCTATATTAGTAAAACCATCTGAAACTAAAATATCTGAAAAATTGATATACTTTTCTTTTTTTAAATCATAAACATATGATTCATCTTCTCTAGTATAATGAGCTCCACCAGTATATGCAAATGATAATGCATGGATACTTAAAACATCATTATATTTATTATTTTTAACATTAACAATTAAATTATATTTATTTGTCTCAACCCTACCAGCTTTATCTACTATGTCAATAAATTGTTTTCTTTTGTTTTTAA
>CALVYM010000095.1 GCA_944372205.1 uncultured Bacilli bacterium | reverse complement strand
TTATTAATTATGGCGGTTGTTATCTTTATGAAACAAGCTCCTAAGTTAATAGGTGATTTATTCAAACTAGATACTGGTGGAATGAAACTAGGATTAATGGATAAACTTGCAATGGGTGGTGCACTCACTGCAGGAGCCATTGCTGGTGGCGGTGCTACTATGTTTGCTAGAAATACCGTTAGTGGTTTTAGAAAAATGGGAGCAAATTTTAAAGAAGCAAAAGGTATAGGAAAAGTCGGAGCTATAGCCGGAGGCTTAATTGGTACAGCTGGTTCTGTAGCGGCTGGTACAGTTTCGGGAGCGGCACGCAGTGGTAAAGCAGGATTAAAAGCAAAAAACTTTAAGGATATGTCCGGTGCTGCAAGTAGTGGTGCAGCATCAGCTGGTATGGCTAAAGCTAAAAGAGATGCATACAAGGCTAGTCATAAGGTTAACAAAGAAGATTTAGGAAAATTTGGAAGTATTCCATTTGTTGGGGCAGCAACAGCTGGAGCACTATCCTCTCTTAATACAGGTTGGGGCCATATTAAAGATACTGGTGGAAAAGCAGCACAATGGGCAGGAATTAATATGGGATTAGATGCTTTAAATCATGAAAAGGCCGTTGCGGATGAAATGATGGGCTTTTACAAGACAATGGCAGGTTATGTAGAAGATAATGAAATGGTTGCCAATTATGCTGGATTATATGAAGCAGAACGTAAAAGTGAGATATCAGATACAGTATTCGATTCTAAAAGGTATCAAGATTCATTAAACGCTAGAGTTTCAATGATGCTAAATGATTCAAAATATAAGGGAATGAGTACAAGCGAATTATATAACTTAGCATCATCTGAAATTGATAGAAATCAGTTTGCTAGAAAAAGAACTGCATCTGAAATGCAAGCTGCTATTGAAGAAAGACAAACAAAACTTAAAATGTATGATAATCTTAAAAAGATGGCAACTATTAAAGCTGTAAATGAAAAATTGAATGATAAATCTGCTGATGGAACTATTGTTGATGGTAGATTTCAAGCTATTGCTAATCAAGTAGAAGTATTTAAAAAACAAAATGCATCTTTTGATTTTGTTCATGACATGCATAGCATAAAAGGTGTAACATGGGATTCAAACTGGGATGCAATAATGAATTCTGGAGATGCAGATGCGATAAATGCTTTAATGAAAGATTTTAAAAGTGATCAAAGCCCTGTAAGTTTCTTTGGTGATAGTGAAATGGGCAAAAACAAATCAGGTGAAATTTCTGCTCAAATAGCAACAAAAATTCAAGAAAAGAAAAAAGACGGTGGTAAATAATAGAAAGGGTGAATTAATATGAATAGTTATTTAATTCCAGCTAATTCTAAAAAATCCCAATTGATTTTAGGATTCTTTACTGGACTTGATTTAGGATTATTCTTGACTGGATGTGGTCTATCATTATTATTACTTATGTTAATTAGGGATGCAACGGCTTTAGAAATGATTATCATTTTACTTCCAGCTTTAATTACTGGCTTACTAGTTATGCCTGTTCCTCATTATCATAATGTATTACAATTTATATTAAATGTCGTTAATTATATAGTAAATCCGAAAAGATATTATTGGAGAGGTTGGTGTGTGAGATATGAACGAGAAGATGAATGAAAAACAAATTAGTGGAAATTTTTCAGAAGATTGGCTACCTATTAAACAAATATTAAATGGTATGATTCAACTTGATACTGGAGAATTTGTTACGGGAGTAAAAATAGCTCCTCGTAATATTTTCATCATGGATGAAGGAAGTCAAAATAATATTATATATAATTTAAGAAATTTTTATAATAGCATTGATTATGAGTTTTGGTTACTTATTGCAGAACGTCCAGTAGATATTGATGTTTATGTATCTCAATTACAACTTATGTATAATAATGCAACAAATAATGCTCAAAGAAGATTAATTATGCAAGATATTAATAAAGCTAATTTATTTACTAGCAGAGATTCTAATGTTGTAGATACCGAATATTATATATTATTTAAAGAAAAAAGAATGGAAATTGTTCAAAAGAAATTACATAATATGATTAGTGGTCTTGCATCAGCTGGTTTACAATCTGCACAAACTTCTAATAATGACTTAAGAATGATCTTAGATAATTTCTTAAATGGTGGGGAAACCACTAACTTTGGGGCGGTGATGTAATATGGCAAAATTAAAAAGTGAAATAGCTCCAAAAGGAATGGAGTTTAAACCTACAGAATTTGTTATTGGTGGAAAATATTCTACAATTATGACTATTATTGCTTTTCCAAGAAGCATTGCACCTGGTTATCTTGCGGGAATTACCAATATTGGTGGAGTAAAACTTGCAATAAAACATATTCCTATTCAATTTTCAGTTTTACAAAAAATGCTTAATAAAGAAATTGCGGATTTAAAAGTAAGATATCAATCTGAACGCGATCAAACAATGCAAGAAAAAATTAGACAAGATTATGAATCTCTTGAACAATTTATTCAAATGCTTGCAGCAACCCAAGCAAGAATATTTGATTTTCAAATGCATTTAATGATTACTGCTGATAATAAAGAAGAATTAGAACTAAAAAAAATACAAGTCAGAAGTTATTTAGATGCGATGGGAATGCGAGCAGTTGCTTTAATGTTTGAACAAGAAAAAGCTTTAAAATCAATTTTACCAATATTCCCACCACAAGATATTGAAAATAGAATAGGAACACCTATTCCATCAGTTACAATTGCAGCTATGTATCCATTTGTCTTTGATAGTATTAAAGACCCTGGAAGTGCAACTCTTTTTGGTATGGATGAATCTGGTGGCGTAATATTATTTAATCAATTCTTATATCAAATGCAAAAAGAAAATAACCGAAATAATGCTAATATGATTTTGCTTGGTACATCTGGTTCTGGTAAATCAACTGCTGCGAAACTACTTTTAAGAACTCATATTAGAAATGGTTTTAAAATTGTTTGTGTTGATCCGGAAGGTGAACTTGAAGAAATGACCAACTCTTTTGGTGGAGATTTCATTGACCTTGGTAAAGGTGGACAATTTGGTATGATTAATCCTCTAGAAGTAGTAATTGATGCTGATGAAGAAGAAATTGCACAAGGACTAGGTTATACAGTTTTAACAAGAACTTTGCAACAAGTTAAAGCATTTATGAAATATTATTCTCCATCCATTGAAGAAGATGTTCTTGCTATGTTTAGTGAAGTATTGCAAGATACTTATAAAAGATATAAAATAGATTATGATACAGATTTTAGTAAGCTTACAAGTGATGATTTTCCAACATTTGATGATGTTTATGCAACTATTAAAGGAAGATTATTATCCATGACTGATGCTACTCATGAACGTGATGTAATGGAACGTCTTGAACTTAAAATTAGACCACTTGTTAATGAATTAAAATATTATTTTGATGGACATACAACATTATCAATTGAAAGTGATTTTATTGTATTTAATATAAAAGAACTTATGAATAGTGATGATAATATTAAAAATGCCTTATTCTTTAATATACTAAAATATGCTTGGGGCTTATGTCTTGATAAAGATATTAATACTGTTATGATGGTTGATGAAGCTCACGTATTACTTGCGGGCCACAATGAACTTGGTGCTGAATTCTTAGCTCAAATGCAAAGAAGAAGCCGTAAGTATAATACGGGAACAATTATTATTACGCAACAACCAACAGATTTTGCAGCTCCAAATATAATAACTCATGGTAAAGCAATATTTGATAATGCCTCATATTATTTGGTTATGCAACTAAGAAAGCAAGCGGTTGATGATTTAGCAAAATTAATAGATTTAAATGAAGCAGAAAAGAATGCTATAAAATACTATGAACAAGGAGAAGGCTTATTTGTTTGTGGTAATAAACGAATGCAAATAAGAGTAGTTCTTACGCAAGAAGAATTAGATTCCTTTGGTTCTGGCGGAGGGTTTTAGGTAAGTGAATGGAAACAAAAATAATAAATTATTATATGATCCTGAAGAAATAAGAAGGAAGAGACTAGAAGAGATAAACCGTAATCGATTTAATGAAGAAGATGATACGGAAGTAGAAAACGTTGATGAAACCGAGGAAGAAGTAGAAGAAAATACAACGGATTTAGAAAATTCAGAAACTGATTCTTCCGAAAATATAGAAAAAAATAGTAATGAGCAAAGCAAATTACAAAAAGCTGCTCAAAATGTAAGTAAAGCTGCAAGTGCAATAGAAAAAGGGAAAAAAGCAATGGAAACTGCAAAAAAAGCTAAGAATTTAGCTAAAATTGGAGCTTTTATTGCAGGTAATCCTTGGATATTATTAGTTGCAGGCGGAGTAATTCTTATTTTTCTTCTATTAATTATAATCCTTGGTGGAGG
>CALVYM010000094.1 GCA_944372205.1 uncultured Bacilli bacterium | reverse complement strand
CCTACTACGATTATGAAGCTAAACAAATGATATTAGCAATTAAGTTTGTATGTTATACCATAATTTTAGCTATTGCAATTCTTAGTATTAGTGCCATGTTTAATTCTCTAAATACTAATATATTAACTAGAGAAAAAGAATTTGCTATATTAAGAAGTTTAGGATTAAGTAAAAAAGACTTAAATAAATTATTAATATATGAAGGAATATTTTTAGGAATTAAAACATTAATTATCAGTTTAATAATATCTATTATTTTAATATTTGGTTTGGATAAATTTATTAAACTTTTAGATATAGATTCTTTAAAACATTTAATTTTTCCAACTAAATATATAATAATTGCAATTATTTTATTAATTGTTATAATATTATTAGTAATTATGTATAGTAAAAATAAAATAAAAAATAAAAATATTGTTGATGCAATAAAAAATGAAAATATATAAGGAGTGATAAATTTGGTAGAAGTTAGAGCATTAGATTATTTGAAGGAATTAGATTTTGATAATATGAAATATTATTATCATATTACAGCTGCAGGTATAGGAGAAAAGATTTGTAGTGAAGGATTACTCATGGCAGATAGTCATTTGTGGAGTACAACTATTGAAATAACTAAAGATATGTTAGATGATATAGAAAAATTTTTATTAGATGAAAGAGGTAATCATTTAAGAGCTGCTGATGAAATGGTAATCTTAGGTTGCAACATTGGAGATGAAAACTATATGGTCCGCGAAAATCAAGAACAAAAATCTTGGAATGAAGAACAAATGGCACCATATATAATTGAAAATGAAAATATTTTAGGATATATTGATTTACAAGATGATACATTACCACTTTATTTAAATGAATTTTATTTAGATTATACAGAACCTATTACTAGATAATATTGATTTTTTTCTATATTTTGGTACAATATATGAGCGGAGGAAGTTTCGTTATGGCAAAAATTAATGAAAATTTAAAAAATATTGAAAGTGAAAATTCATTTGCTAAAGTAATTAAACTTGCAAATGCTTATAAAATTAAACATCCTGATAAAGAAGTAGTATCTTTGGGTATTGGTGATGTAACTTTACCAATTCCTAAAAAAATAGTAGATATTATGCAAAATGCATTGGAAGAATTAGATGATAAAGATACTTTTAAGGGTTATGGAGATTCTTCTGGCTATGAGTTTTTGAAAAGTACTATACTCGATAATGAATATAAAAATATGGGCTTTACAACTAAAGAAATCTATATATCTAATGGAACAAAAACAGATAGTACTAATATTTTAGAATTATTTGATATAAATTCTAAAATATTAATTAGTGATATAATGTATCCAATTTATCATAATGCTACTCTTTGTTTAAATAGAAAGACTTATGTAATGCCTTTAAAAGAAGAAGATAATTTTGTCCCTCAAGTACCAGAAGAACACTATGATATTATTTATTTATGTAATCCTAATAATCCAATAGGTAATGCATATGATTATGATACATTAACATCATGGGTAAATTATGCCAATCGCGAAAATGCTATAATTATTTATGATAATGTTTATGAAGATTTTATTTCCTATAATTTACCACATTCTATTTATGAAATAAATGGTGCTAAAAATGTTGCTATTGAACTTAAAAGTTTTTCAAAATCTTTAAGCTTTAGTGGTATTCGTTGTTCTTATTATATAATTCCCAAAGAAATTTATGAAGATGTTAATAATATTTGGGCACTTCGTACTATTAATAGATTTAATGGAGTAAATTATATTACTCAAAAGGGTGCAAATGCTTTTTATGATGCAGATGTTCAAATTGAAGTTAAAAAAAATATCAATTATTATTTAGAAAATGCTCATATTTTAAAAGAAGGTTTTAAAAAATGTGGTTTTACTATTTGGGGTGGTGCAAATGCTCCATATTTATGGGTTAAAATAAAAGAAAATATGACTTCTTGGGAAATTTTTGATAAGTATTTGCATGAATTAAATATTATTATTACCCCAGGCATTATTTTTGGAGCTTCTGGTGATAAATATTTTCGTATTTCAGCTCTTAACACAAGAGAAAATACAATAAAAGCAATAGAGAGGATAATTAAGTATTATGAAAAAAATAATTAGTATATTAACAATAATTGCTATACTTTTGGGTATTTTACTTGGGCACTTTTTACCTAATGTTGCAAAAGATTTAGCATTTATTGGAACAATCTATTTAAATTTATTAAAATTTCTAGTTGTACCTTTAATATTTGCCAGTATATCTTATACAATTTATAAAGCTACATTAAAAAAAGAAAAAACATTTTTTAAATCAGTAATATTATTTATTATTATGTTTACAATAACATTTTTAATAACATCTTTTATAGTTTATTTAGTAAATCCAGTAGTGGATATTAATCTAAATGATTTTAAATGGGATAAAGTAGCATCTAATTTGTCAGTTTCAGAAGTTATAACTAATATATTTCCAAGTAATATTATTACACCATTTCAAGAAAATGCTTTATTTACAGTAATTCTTTTAGCTTTAATGTTAGGTTTTTGTGCATCAAAAGTGGAAAATGGCGATTATTTTATGAAGTCCATTAATGGACTTTCTAACATTTTTAAAAAAATGTTAGAATATATATTATATTTAAATCCTATTGGTGTATTATTTTTAATAGCTAGTGCAGTTGCTAGTTACAGTGCTGATATAATATTAATTGGTATTGGATATATTATGCTTGCTTATATATGTTGCATTATTGTTTTGTTTGTTGTAATGATGTTACCAGTTTGGATTTATGCAAAAATTAGTCCAATTACTTATATTAAAAACTCTGCTAAAGTATGGCTTATGACAATTACTAGTTGTTCATCACTAGCAACATTACCCCTAACTTTAAAAACCTGTATTGATGATTTTAAATTACCAAAAGAAAAAACCGAAATCATAGTTTCTTTAGGTTGTACAATAAATATGTGTGGTGGAGCCGTATCATTTGCTATTTTAGGTTTATTTTGTAGTAGAATGTTTGGAGTTGATATTAATATTATCACTTATATTTTAATGTTACTTATTGCAATACTCATCAATATGGCTGCACCAGGTATCCCTAATGGTGGTGTTGTAATTGGGGCAACATACTTATCAATTTTTAATATTCCTCTTGATTTTATTGGTTTTTATAGTGGTATATATAAAATGCTTGATATGTCTTATACAACCCTAAATGTTACCGGAGATATTACAACAAGTATCTTACTTACAAAAGGAGATGTGAAAAATGAATGAAGTTGTAAAAAAACTTACAGAACTTAAAAAAACTATAGCTACAATGGAATCTTGTAGTGGTGGAGCTATTGTTAATGCAATAACTAATATTCCGGGTTCTAGTGAAGTATTAAAATTTAGTGCTGTAACTTATGCTAACGAATATAAAATTAAAATGGGAGTAGATGAAAAGTTAATTCAAAAATATAGTGTTTATAGTATAAAAGTGGCTAAAGATATGAGTTTAAAAATTTCCAAGTTTGCAGATTCTAATTATGGTATTGGAATAACTGGGAAAATAAACAAGCCAGATCCATATAATAAAAATGGTAAAGATAATGAAATATTTATTAGTATTTATGATAGAGATTTGGATAAATATACTACATTTAAATTAATAGCATTAAATATTGATAGAGAAAAAAATAAAGAATATATTGTAGAAGAAATATCTAAAAAATTACTAGCTATTTTGGGATAGCTAGTAAAACAACTTCCGTAGGATAATATTTATTACCAAAATATCTTAAATAAAATTTATAATTGGGATTAATATTATAAATAAATTTAGGAATATCTATGATATCTTCATGTTTATGATATACTGAAATTAATAATTTCGGTGTATCATTTTTTATGTGATTTATACATCCTTTTAATGCTTTAAGCTCTGATCCTTCAATATCCATTTTAATCATTGTTACTTTTTCTAAAATATCTTCATCTATTGTAATACCTTGAATAGGTATTTCTCCGGTATTATCTACTTTATTAGCAGAATCACTTACTGAATTATTTTTGATATAAAGTATTTCTGATTTATCAAGTACCGCATTATTTCTAATATAAATATTTGGATAAACACTTAAATTTTGTTTTATTTGTTCTATACTACTTGGTGTTATTTCATATGCATATATGCTTTTATATTCCTGGTAGGTATTAATATAATCAAGGATTGTATCTCCAGTATAAGCACCAATATCTACAAATACTTCCTTATTATCACAATTAATTAAATCTAAATCAAAGTATTGATGATAATTTTTCTCAGTTGCAGCACCTAAAGTATCAAATGAAGAATTATACCAATAATTAATAATACCAAATAATACTATTTTAGAACGATAATCTCCAAGATTATCATATA
>CALVYM010000093.1 GCA_944372205.1 uncultured Bacilli bacterium | reverse complement strand
AATAAAGAACCACTAACCTCCGCATCATGATTTTCAAGAAAATTAGTCACTTTTGCAAGTTCCTTAGCATCATCATCAACTACCATAACTCTTTTATTTCGATATAAACTTTGTTCATAACTTTCAAGCTTCTTAGAAATCTCAGTTTCCTTTGACTCAACAATTTTCTGCTCTAAAACAATATTAACAGTAGTTCCCACATTTTCATCACTCTTAACCATCAAATTTCCGCCTAACAAAGCCACTAATTTTTTAACCTCTTTTAAATTCAAAATATCTCCTTCACGATTACGCAAATCAATATTAGATAACTCCTCACTATTTAAGCTTAAAATATTATTAACTTGTTCAATGCTCATACCAGGCCCTGTATCACTAATTGTAATAATTAATCGGCACACTCCATATTTAACAATTCCACTAACATCCAAGTCAATCTCCCCAGATGTCGTATGATTAATTGCATTAGTCAAAATAGAACCTATAGCTTGTTTTAATTTAATTGAATCACCATATAAATAATTGGGAATAGTATTGCTTATAGAATAATTAAATTCCACTCCATCAACAGTCATTTTTTCATAGCGATATTTTAACTCTTTAAAAAGATTTGCAGGATTATAACGACTATCAAAAATTTTTAGACGTTTAGTAGTCATACTAGACACATCCAAAGCATCATTAATTAAATAATCAAGTTCTACTCCAGTATTATTAATATGTTTAACGCCTTTCTTTACCTCCTCAACATCATCATAACCTTGTATCTTTTCGCTAATCTCTATAATATCCTTAACTGGCTTTTTAATATCCTGAGTCATTCTAAATAAGAAATTAGAGGTATCTTGATTAGATTTTTCAACCAATTTCTTATTCTTATATAACTCGGCCACCATCTGAACATCAGGATTTTCAATTGTAAAATACATAATTAAACAAGTAACAACTGTTGAAGGATTTATAATATAATTTAAACTTGGCATAAAAACTTGAATAATAACCATCATAATTCCCTCAATAATAAGTGCAATAATCGGAATATACTTTTTATTTCTTATACGTTTAAAATCTAAAAGAACTAAAACAATTAAAATTGTATAAATGATTCCAAAAACAGCATAAGTATAATACATTGCAGGCCCTAAAGTTAACGAATCCTCATTAACCTCTAAAGGTAATATTAAAACCATTATTACATTAATAACAAAGCTCAAACGATACAACCTATTCACAGTTTTAAAATTTTTATCTTTAAACCTAGAAATACAATAAGTATAAAAAGCAAAAATTGAAACACTTAAAATTAAACCAATTAAATAAATTTTATTAAATACAATTATTAAAATATTTTTTAAATAAATATCACTATCTATTATTATACCAAGTAATAAGCCAAATAATATAGTCATTATACTAACAACAAGCAACTGTCCATAAGTATTATCCTCTACCTGATGTAATCTTTTCTTAGAAAAAAACACTATACTAAGAACAATCAAAATAATTAATGCATAACCATTTAAAAATATTAAGCCTTCATTACCCATTATCTCACCCTTTTCACTCTATTTTTTTAAAACTTTAACTTTGTTTTTCATTGGTGGAATAACTGTAATTTTTCCAACTGAAATATTTGTCTCTTCAAGCTCTACTCCAATCTCTTCTCCAGTAATTTCTTCATTAACCAAAGCATTATAATTAACTTTACCATTAGGAGTAAGTGGTAAAGAAACTCTAAATCTAAACTTTGAAGGTATCTGACGAGTTGAAACATTAGCATTCTTTACAAATAAATCATCAACAAGTTTTTCTACATAAGCAATCTTTTCACTATCACTCATTTCAATTTCATCTTCAAGAACAATATTAGCTAAAGGCATATAACCAAACTTATCATCAACATAATAAGGTGAAACAACACAATACTTAACAAAGGGATCTTTTTTAATAACCTCTTCTATTTCATAAGGCTTGACTTTGAAACCATCATATCTAGTAAAAGATCTATCACTTCTAGATAAAAATTTCATAACACCATCTTTATCCATAGTACCAATATCTTTAGTAAATATAAAATCCATATCATCATATGTAACATGTGGAACAATCACATTATCATCCAAAACACCAGGAGTTACCGTTCCAGATGAAACAATAAATTCTCCTTCAATTTCATCCTTGCCATCTTCAAATTTAACAAGTTCTTTTGTATCAGGATTTACTACTCCATAAACGGTATAAGGCATTGGAATTCCCATACTATTTAAATCACCATAATCACCCGTAGAAAATGAACCACATCCACAAGTTTCGCTCATACCATGACCCTTAGTTAATGAAACCTTACAATTATGACTATGTAAAAATTCATTTATTTTTAACTCATCTGCTTCATCCATAGAATCACCACCATAAGTGACCATAGTTAAACAAGATAAATCTGCATCTTTTAAAACTGGATCATTAATCAAATTTAAAAACCAAGTTGGTGGACCAATAATTGTTTGTGGTTGATATTTAACAATCATTTTTCCTAAATTAGAAGGTGCGAACTCTGGAATTTGAATCAAATTATTACCATGAGCAAGTCCTGCATGAACCACATCTACTAAACCAAATGCCGCAAAATAAGGAAGCATATGTAAAACATTATCCCCAAGTGCCATCGGCATATTAGCTCCAAAAGTTTGTGCAGCATAAATATTTAAATTATCATTAGTAAGTGGAATTGGTTTTGGTTTAGGACTACTTGTACCAGAAGTGTGAACAATCATATTTAATTTACCAGGTTGATATTCAGCCAATTTAAATGAAGAATTCTGACATTCCTTAACAAGATCTGGATATCTTAAAACCTGTAAATTAGCTGTTTTTGTAGCATCTTCAAGCATTTTAGCAAATTTTTGTGTTTTTTTCATACTCTGAATCATATTATTAAAACCATTAAATTGTCTAACTTCATTCAAATAATTAAGTTTAGATTTCAAATTCATTGAATCACTAGCTGACACAACAACAACATTTTCAACACCAAGCTCCTTAAGCTCATTTTCAATAGGTCTAATCATTCCTAAATAACATTGATCCAAAGCTACCAAATATTTAGCTTTCTCACCATGAAATAAATCAAACACTTTTTTAGCGCTTATATTTAAATCAACACTATCTGGCCTTGGGTCAATAAAATCCGCTACCGCACCAAGTTGTGAAGTTCCATACATCAAATATGCAGTCTCCGGAATATTAGGCATTAAATACATAACTCTATCACCATCTTGAACTCCAAGCTCACTTAAAGTCCTAGAAGCATCATTTATTTTTTCATATAATTCGTTATATGAAATTTGATTGCCAAAAAAAGTAATAGCAGGCAATTCGCCATTATTCTTATTTTTTTCTTTTATATAATTGACAATCGTCATCTGTGGTAACGGTTCTTTTAAAAACTCATTATCATAATATTTCAGCCATGGTCTATCCAAATGTGGATAACCTGTTAAAGTTTTTTCCCCTTTATTATGTAATAAACTACTACCATGTATATTCGTATTTTCCATACATTTTCCCCCTGTTCATTATAATATACAATTAAAATATATCATTTTCTTCCATTTTTTACAATAATTTCAATAAAAAAGAAAAAAAAACAAGTATATTTTACTCGTTAAACTATCATTTCTTAATCACTTTTGTCTTTACTAAGTCTTTTTTTTCTTTTTTCAAATCATTAATAATACCTTTATTTATTAATATTTGATAATCAAGCTCCCCTATCCTAATTTTTCTTACAACATAAGGTACAGTATAACCAGCCAAAAAACCACCTAATCCAAGTAAAATTAAACTATCCATTTTAGGAATCGTAACCATACTCATTCCAAGCATACTACCAATAGTACCACATATTAAAGAATGAGAATACTTAACTGGTTTTAATTTCAATTTATCTTTTTTATCAGTATAATCAGAAATTAACTCCTCAGTATATTCAATATTTGCATTTATTTGTTTTAAATTTTTTTTACTCATTTAAATCACCTGTCTAAATATTATAATATCTTATAAGAACAAATGTCAATTAAAATAATGTATAAAATTCGACTTATTTAAATTAGAAGCACTAAAAATGAGTAAAAAAAAGAAAAAACATATTGTCAAACGTGAATAAATATGATAACATTATATTGTTCACGTTGTATTATGGCGAGATAGCACAGTTGGCTAGTGCAATCGGTTCATACCCGATAGGTCGAGGGTTCGAATCCCCCTCTCGCTACCAATTTTGATTATTTTACTAGGTTTTTACCTAGTTTTTTGTTGGGAGTATCTAATAGGTATTCCCATCTTTTTTATTTTAGTTGTGTTCAACTTTTTTAAAAGAAAAAAGGCCATAAGGCCTAAAATAATCCATAAATAGTTCCATCTTTATCAATCTTCATATTCTCA
>CALVYM010000092.1 GCA_944372205.1 uncultured Bacilli bacterium | reverse complement strand
ATTACACAACATTCATAACATCAAACTAGCCCAGATTTTACCTGGGCTAGCTCATTTTTACTGCAAAACAAAAGATACTACAAATTTTAAAATTTTAATAGTCTTAATTATTTGCTTGATTTACTTCCATTATAACTGGTAATATTATTGGCTTCCTACCTGTTAAATTATTAATAAATGGTAGTAGTTCAAGAATTATTTGATTTTTTAAATCGGTATAAGTATAAGGTCCTTTAGCTAGGAAATTATTAACAACTTCCGCAATTTTTCTTTCTATTTTGTTCATTAATTCTTGATTTTCATTAACAAGCACAAATCCTCTTGCTGTTACATTTGGTTTAAGTAATAGTTTACGAGTTAAAGTATTTATATTAAGTATTGTAATGAGTATTCCATCTTGACTCATTAATTTTCTATCCTTTATAACAATACTACCGATATCTCCAACACGAGAACCATCAACATAAACATCTCCTGCTTGAACAGTACCATTTTTCTTAACATTCCCATTAAGTAGCTCTAAAACATCCCCATTAGAACATATAAAAGTATTTTCTGGTTTTACACCACATTCAACACCAATTTCAGAGTGTCTTTTAAGCATTCTGTATTCTCCATGCATTGGCATAAAATATTTAGGTTTAATAATTCTAAGCATCCATTTTAGTTCTTCTTCTTTAGCATGACCAGATGTATGAACATCACTAAATTCCGAATTAGTAAATACTTTAACACCTTTTAAGTATAACTTGTTGATAATTTTATTAATACTTTCGGCATTTCCAGGAATAGGGTTAGATGAAAATATTACGAGGTCATCCCCAAGTAATGAAATCTGTTTATGTTGCCCATTAGCAATTCTAGATAAAGCTGCAAGGGGTTCTCCTTGAGAACCAGTACACAAAATACATATTTCATTGCGCTTTAAACTCTTAGCATCATTTGCTTCAATAAATAAACTTTTATCATTAATAAGTCCATTATTTAAGGCTAGTTCAATACTATTTTCCATACTACGCCCAAAAACAATAATCTTCCGGTTATACTTTTTACATGTTTCAACAATATGTTTTATTCTATAGATGTTTGATGCAAATGTGGCAATTATTACTCTTCCGTGATGTCTTCCTATCATATCATTTAGTGTACTATCAACAGCACTTTCACTTTTAGAGTATCCGCTAGATAAAGCATTAGTTGAATCACTTAAAAGTAGGGTAACACCATTTGCTCCCGCTTGAGCCATTTTATGAATATCAGCCATTGGTCCAACTGGAGTTAAATCAAATTTAAAGTCCCCAGTTTCAAATATTGTCCCATTCGGTGTCTTAATCAAAAATGCATAAGAATCGGGAATAGAGTGGGTAGTATTAACAAAAGTTATATCAAAATATCTCGTTTTAACTTCTAATTCTGGTGTAATTATTTCATAGTTTTCATATTTAATATTCTTTTCTACTAACTTCTTTTCAATTAAATCTTTAGCAATCTTTGGTGTATAAATCTTTGGTATATTAATGGCTTGCAGTAAAAAAGGTATTCCTCCGATATGATCTTCATGACCATGAGTTATAAATAAACCTTTAATTTTACTAGCATTTTTCTTTAAATATGATACATCTTGAATCACATAATCAACACCTAGTAATCCATCCTCCGGAAACATAACTCCAGCATCAATTACTAAAATCTCGCTATCATGTTCAATCAAATACATGTTTTTTCCAACTTCACCTAAACCACCAAGAGCAATTACTCTAGTGGGTATATTATTATTTTCCATTTAAAAAATTCCTTCTTTCTTTTTGTTTGTAAAGTTTTTCTAACTGAATAAATTATAACAAAAAAATTAATAATAGTCAAATATTAATCTTTGTGGTAAAATATATTAGTACGGAGGATATATGGGATTATTTAATAAATTTAAAGATATTTTTAAAACAAAAGAAAAAGAAGAAAAGACTAGTGAAGAGATTAAGAAATATGATACTGGTTTAGAAAAAACCAGAAATGAGTTTGTTTCTAAATTAAATTTGCTTGGTATAAAATATACTAAAGTAAATGAAGAATATTTTGAAGAATTAGAAAATTTGCTAATTATGGCTGATATTGGGGTTAAAACGGTAATGGATTTTATGGACCGTTTAAGGCGTAGAGTCAAAAGTGAAAACATAACTGATACCAAGTATCTAGGAGAAGTCATAGTTGATGAATTATTTATCATTTATGTTAATAATGAATCTATTACTGATAAAATAAATATAAATCCTGATGGTCCAACAGTCATACTTATGGTTGGAGTAAATGGTGTAGGAAAAACTACTACCATTGCCAAACTTGCTTATAAATATAAAAGTGAAGGAAAAAGTGTCATGATGATTGCTGGAGATACCTTTAGAGCTGGAGCTGTAGAACAACTAAAAATCTGGGCGGACCGTACTAATTCCTTATTCTATGGCAAAGAAAACATAGATCCTGCTGGAGTAATCTTTGATGGTCTTGATAAAGCAAAGAAAGAAAGTGTTGATATAGTTTTAATCGACACGGCAGGAAGACTTCATAACAAAGTTAATTTAATGAAGGAATTAGAAAAAATTAATAAAGTAATAGGGACAAAAATAAATGGTGCTCCGCATGAAACTCTACTTGTAATTGATGCTACAACTGGTCAAAATGGCATTATGCAAGCCCAAGCATTTAAAGAAATAACCAATATCACTGGTATAGTTTTAACTAAGCTTGATGGTACTGCAAAAGGGGGAATCGTTTTAGCTATAAAAGAAGAAGTAAATTTACCAGTTAAATTTGTAGGTCTTGGTGAAAAAATGGAAGATTTAATTCCTTTTGATATTGAAAATTATATCTATGGTTTATTTAAGGATATGATGTAAATGGAAGAGTTTGTTTATTATGGCTTATTATTTGATATATATGAACATTTATTAAATGATAAATCAAAAGAATTTTTTAAATTATATTATGAAGAAAATTTAACTTTACAAGAAATTGCGGATAATTATCATGTTTCTAAAAGTTATGTAGGAAGTGTCTTAAAGAAAACTGAAAAAAAACTAGATGAATTAGAAGCTAATTTAAAAATATATGAAAATCGCAGTAAACTAGCTGATTTATTAAAATTAAATGATATTGAAAAAATAAAAAAAGGTATCAATAAAATTTTAGATTAAAATGTTACTTTATGTAACGTTTTTTCTTTACTTATAATAAACTTAATGTTATAATTTTATTAGATATTAAGGCCCTCCCTTGATTTTAGTTTATTATTTTATATTTATGTTTAGGGCGAAATCTATATAGAAAGGAGAAGAACTTTGGAAACAAAGTTAAATCATAGTAACAACACATCACGCTATGATTAATTGTTATAATTTATTAAGAAAATAAAAAAAGGAGGTAAAATGAAAAACAATAAATTAGAAACAATAACAAATTTATTTGAAGGAGCCCAAATAAGAAGTGTTTGGGATAATAATAAAGAAGATTATTACTTTAGTGTAGTTGATGTAATTAGTGCATTAACGGGTAGTGATAGACCCAGAAAATACTGGAATGATTTGAAATTAAAATTAAAAGATGAAGGAAGTCAGTTGTCCGAAAAAATCGGACAACTGAAAATGACATCATCTGATGGTAAAAAATATTTAACAGATGTACTTGATACCAAAGGTATATTAAGACTTATTGAGTCAGTACCATCTCCTAAAGCAGAACCATTTAAATTATGGTTGGCATCCCTTGGTAGTGAGCGAATTGATGAAGTATTTGACCCAGAAATAGCTATTGCTAGAGGAATTGAATATTATCGTAAAAAGGGTTATGATGATGCCTGGATTGAAGCAAGAATTAAGGGAATGATTAATCGTAAAAAGCTTACTGATGCCTGGAAGGACGCCGGTATTACTGAGGGTTATGAATTTGGAGTACTAACTAATGAAATATACAAAGAGTGGTCTGGTATGACTGCTAAAGAGTATAAAAATTTTAAGGGTTTAAGAAAAGAATCTTTAAGAGATAATATGTCTGATTTAGAAGTAGCTCTTACAGATTTAGGAGAAATTGCTACTAGAGAACTTGTAAAAAAGCATAAACCACATGGTTTAAAGGAAAATAAAGAAATGGCCAAAAGAGGTGGCAAAATTGCTAAAAACACTCGTGATAACTTAGAACAAGAATTAGGAGCATCAGTAATAACTAATGAAAATCATTTAGGATATCAATATATTGATGAAAAACAAATTGAATCAAAATAGAGGGACTGTCGAAATAATTTTTTTGACAGCCCTTTTTTATATAATAGGAAAGTCATACTTTTTAAATAAAACAATTGACATCCAAACTTGTGTTTGTTATACTTAATTTACAAGGAGGAAATTTGGTATGACTACTATTTTAAAAGGTTATCAATTTAGATTATATCCTAATAATGAACAAA
>CALVYM010000091.1 GCA_944372205.1 uncultured Bacilli bacterium | reverse complement strand
GATGAGAATGAAACCTTAGTCAAGAATGCGACATACCCTCAAAATGCTTATAGATTAAGGTTTTCTAATTAAATTAGAAATTCTTTTTTTTTGACTTTTTTCTGCTGACAGATTAATAATATACGATATAATTATATTGGTGGTGATTTTTCATGATATATATAACTGGTGATAAACATGGTGATTTTAGAGAAATATTTTATTTCTGCTATGAAAACAAAACGACATTAGATGACATTATGATTATTTTAGGAGATGCTGGAATAAATTATTATGGAAACGAAAAAGATTATATATTAAAAAATAGTTTATTACAATATCCAATAACATTTTTTTGTATCCATGGAAATCATGAAGAGAGACCAGAAAATATAAAAACATATAAAACTAAAAGATTTCACGATGGTATAGTTTATTATGAAGAAGATTATCCAAATATTTTATTTGCAAAAGATGGCGAAATATATAATTTTAATAATCATAAAGTTCTTGTAATTGGCGGAGCCTATAGTGTAGATAAATATTTTAGATTAGAGAGTGGCTATAATTGGTATGAAAGTGAACAGCCTAATGAAGAAACCAAAGAATTTGTAATATCAAAACTTAAAAGTATGGATAATAAAGTAGATATTATATTATCTCATACGTGTCCATATAAATATCTTCCAAGAGAAATGTTTTTAGAGGGAATAGATCAATCAACAGTTGATAATTCTACTGAGTATTTTTTAGATGAAATAGAGCAAATAACGGATTATAAAAATTGGTATTGTGGACATTATCATACTGATAAAACAGTAGATAAAATAATATTTATGTTTCATAATATTGAAAAATTTAAATAACAAGATTTTATTTTAAGGTATAGTTTATTCTATACTTTTTTTGTTTGTCAAAAAATGAAGGGGGTTGATATAATGACAAATGAAATATTAAGAGTAGGGACATTTTTTAGTGGAATTGGAAGTCCAGAAAAGGCTTTAGAAAGATTAAAGAATGAGAAAGTTATTAGTGATTATAAAGTAGAATTTTTTTCAGAGATAGATAAGGATGCTATTAAAAGTTATTGTGCTATTCATGGTGTAAGTGAGAAACTAAATTTAGGTGATATTACAAAACTAAAAGGTAAAGATTTACCATACTGTGATTTGTGGATAGGCGGTTTTCCTTGTCAGGATATTTCTTGTGCTGGTAAAATGCGAGGTTTTACTTTTGAAAGTGAAACAAGATCAAGTCTTGGTTGGGAGATGATTCGATTATTAAAAGAAGTAAAGGAAAAACCAAAATATGTAATATTTGAAAATGTTGCTAGTATAACAAGCAAAAAATTTAAAGATACTTTGGATTTATTTAAATTAGATTTAACTAATATGGGTTACACCCTTTATGATAATGTTTTGAATGCTGTTAATTTTGAAATACCTCAAACTAGAAGAAGGTATTTTTTAATTGCTATTTTAGGTAAACATGAGAAGTTTAGTTTTCCAGTAGGATATCCTACAAATATTAAATTTAAAGACTTTTTAGATAAAAGTGTAGATGAAAAGTATTATTATACTGATAATACTTTTCAAAAAGATGGTAATAAATATGTATTAAAGAATAAGAAAAGAAAAGATATAAATTATGTTATTGATATTGAAAAATTGTTAAATGGTGGAGTTTGTGGTATTGATACTCATTCTAAATTTCATCAATCGCAAAGATTATTTTCAGAAAATGGTTATGCACCAACAATTACAGCAAGTAATACAGCAGATAACGCAAAAGTTGTAGTAGAAAGTGAGGTTTGTTAATGAGAGTTAGAAAAATTACGTCAAAGGAAGCATGGAGATTAATGGGATTTTCAGAAGAAGATTATTTAAAGGCTAGCAAAGTTTGTTCAGATACTGCATTATATAAACAAGCGGGAAATTCTATTGTAGTGAATGTTATTTATGAAATTTTAAAAGCATTACTTAAAATAAATCACGAACTTAAAAATTTCGGGTACTAAAAAATCAATCCTGTACTAGCGATTGATTGTTCTTCAATATTTTTCTTCTTTTAATAGTAAATTTGTATTATTATGATTTTCGTTTATTATAACTTGAATTAAGTGCTTAAAGTCATCTGGCAAGCATAAATTAATTTTATAGATTTTTTTGTTCTTTAATATTATTCGCCAAGTATAACTCAAATTAAATTTTGATAAAGCAATTTTATAATTGAAATCATTGTACTGTATAATAATAGTAATAAAATCAATAATTGCATCGGATTTATAGTTTGTATTTAAACAGCAATCTATAGTTTTAAGATTTTGTTCTTTGCAATATTTGCTTGCAAAACTAAAACTATTTAAAATTAAATCCTGATATTCTTTATTAACTTCTTGCGTATATATTTCTATTTCTGAATTTTTATTTAATGATTTGATAAGATCCTTTAATTCATTATTATCTGCTTGTAATATATCAATATAATTATTAGCAAATTTTAGTAGACTAATTATTTGATTTGAAGTAAGAGAACTGCAAATTGATCTTATAAATTCATCTCTATCATTGTTTGATCTCTCAAAAAAACGCATTCGGCTATTATTATAATTATATTTAGAATATTCAATATAATAGTATTTGTTTATGCCATGTAAGGCTTTTAAAATATAACTTTGAATATAATACTTGATTTCTTTTATTGCATCAATATCATCAAAATAATTTCTCATCATATTTGGATAAAGTAGTCTTTTTATTTGTTGATGTTCTAAAATTTGCAACAATCCGTAATATAAGTTTTCACGGTCTGAATCTAATAATTCATTTAATTCATAACATAATAAATTTAAATAATTTAAGAAATGTATTGTCCAATTATTTAAACCCATTTTCTCTAATTTTTTAGGAAATTCATAATTGTTTATTAATAGCATAATTAAATCTGCATACAATAGTTTACTGCTATAAAGTTTTTCTTTTATAAAAGTAATAACATCATTATTTTTTTTATCAGTATCAATATAATTTAGATAGTAGTATTCATCATCTAAATCATTATTGGTATTAAACTGTTCAATATCAATATTTTTAAGTTTAGATGTTATTTTATTATAAAAATTTGTTTCTGAATAATCTTCATTAAAAATACTTTTTATAATTTTATCATCTTCTAATAATATTGGAATAATTAATGTTATATTTTTGGAATTAATTTGTTTTTGTTTGTTTAACCATTTAAAGAACTCATTAAATCTAAGTGCTATTTTTTCAATTTCTTTTATTTTTGATGATTTAAAATCTTTATAAGTGCTCATAATATTAAAGATTGTTACACCATAGATTAAATTTAAATTTTCAATTGTCTTTTTCATTTATACCTCCTCACAATTTTTATAGGAACAAGTTGTATTTATATTTAAAGATTTTAAAAATAGTGAGATACAATAATAGACGAAGTTAGAGGTGGGTGATAAAAGGTGAAAATAGTTGTTAATGACTATACTCCACAAGAGATAGCAAAGCTACTTCGTGAAGCGACTGATCTAACACAAAAAGAGTTCGGAAAAACTATTAATAGATCAGAACGTAGCGTTCGTACTCTTGAAAGTGGAACTAGACATTTAACCGTTGAAACTTTACTTAACATTGCAAATACCCATAACTTTAAAATCATCATAGAGAAAGAAGATAAGTTCGATGAATAAATCTTCTTTTTTTGTATCTCAAATAATACTATATCATATAAATCACCACCTTAAAAAAATAAGTAGTACAGTGATTACTGATTAGTTTTTACGTAGTATTTATATCGGTAAAAACATCAGTTTGATTGTACTACTTTTCTATTGATAATTTTAGACCATAGAAGCCGAAAAGTCAATGTCAACATCAAAATCTATTAATATATTTAGTAGGTGGTGTTGATGAAAAATGTAAATTCAAGAGATACAGAAACAAGATTTGCTGATTTAAGATTAGATAATGATTTAAAACAAAAAGATGTTGCTAAAATATTAAATGTATTAGAAAATAATTATTCAAAGTGGGAAAGAGGTATAACTGATATTCCTTTAGATAAAAGCAATGAATTAGCAAATTATTATGATTGTAGCCTTGATTATTTATTTGGATTAAGTGAATATAATACAAAAAAGGTTAGAAAAGAAATTAATCTTAAATTACTTTGTGATAGATTATACAAACTAAGAAAAGATCATAATTTATCGCAAGAACAGTTGAGTAGCGCAATTGGTTTTCATCAAAGAACATACTCCCATTATGAAGATGGCAGTAGAGTACCAACTAGTTTCAAAGTGTATTATATAGCACTTTATTATAAAGTATCACTAGATTATCTTGTTGGTAAATCTGATGATAAAAGTGTAGGTTAGGACAGTAGATTTATTATAAATCTATTGTCCTTTTTTTGTTTATATTGACATATATTATAAAATGTACTATAATGTACTTATTCAATAAGTACATTTAGGAGGGGTGGAAATGGAAATTATCATTAGTAATAATACAAACAAGCCAATCTACGAGCAAATAACAAGTCAATTTAAACAAATGATA
>CALVYM010000090.1 GCA_944372205.1 uncultured Bacilli bacterium | reverse complement strand
TGATGAAATAAAAGAACAAGTAGAAATTATGGTTAAATATGAAGGATATATTAAAAAAGCTTATAAAGAAGTGGAAAAATTAGAAAAATTAGAAAGTAAAGTTATACCTGATGATATAAATTATGATAATGTTCATAATTTAGCTAGTGAAGCAAGACAAAAATTAAGTCAAGTAAGACCTAAAACCATAGCTCAAGCTAGTCGTATTAGTGGAGTAAATCCTGTTGATATTTCGGTATTATCAGTTTATTTAAAAAAGGAATATAATCATGAATAAAAATGAATTTGTTGAAGAAGTAAAAAAATTAAATATAAAAGTTACAGATGAAATGTTAGAAAAGTTAGATATCTATTGTAATTTTTTACTTGAGTATAATAAACATACTAACTTAACAGCAATAAAAGAAGAAAATGAAGTTTATTTAAAACATTTTTATGATTCACTAACACTTACTAAAATTATAGATCTAGAAAAAGAAAAAACTTTACTTGATATTGGCTCTGGAGCAGGTTTTCCAGGCATGGTTTTAAAAATCTTTTTTCCACATTTAAAAGTATATTTAGTTGATTCTAATAATAAAAAATGTAAATTTTTATTAGAATTAAAAGAAAAATTAAATGTTGATAACTTAATGGTTATCAACAATAGAATAGAAAATTTATATGAAGAATTTTTAAATAGTATTGATATTGTTACAGCAAGAGCAGTAACAAACTTACCAGTATTAACAGAACTAGCTATTCCTCTAGTAAAAGTAAATAAACATTTTATTGCTATGAAAGGTAATGCTATAGAAGAATTAGAAAATAGTATATATGCAATAAAATATTTAAATTGTAGTATTGATAATGTAATAACTTTTGATTTATATAATAATAGTGGAGTAAGAACATTAATCAGTATTAAGAAAAATAAGAATACTGAATTAAAAAATATTCGCCCCTATGATAAAATTATCAAAAAACCATTGCAAAAAAGAGGTAAATAGTATAAAATTAAAAGTGATAATAAAGGGTTGATTTATGTGAATACACAAATGGAAGAACAAATATTACAAGTACCTATTGAAGATATATTACCCAATCGTTTTCAACCACGATTGGCTTTTGATGATGCATCCTTGCAAGACTTGGCTGCATCAATTAAACAACATGGCATAATTCAACCATTAATATTGCGAAGAAAAAATGATAAATACGAAATTATTGCTGGTGAAAGAAGATATAAAGCTGCGCGTATGGCGGGCCTTGTATCAGTACCAGCGATTATCTCCAATTTAAGTGATGCTCAATCTGCGGAAGTAGCAATTGTTGAAAATGTTCAAAGAAAAGACTTAACAGCAATTGAAGAAGCTAAATCTTATCAAGCAATTCTTGATAAAGGTTATATGACTCAAGAAGAATTAGCTAAAAAAATGGGCTTATCACAATCGGCAATTTCTAATAAACTGAGATTATTAACATTAGATGAATCTGTTCAAAATGCCGTATTAAAAAATCAAATTTCAGAAAGACATGCCAGGAGCCTTCTTAAAGTTAAAGATAAAAATATGCAAAAAGTATTGCTTGATAAAATTATCAATGAACGCCTTACAGTAAGAGGGCTTGAAGAAGAAATAAAAAAAGTTGAACCAACTTTGTATTCACAAGATATTTCTATTAACCCATCAGCTTCTTCAAGTGTTAATCAAGTAAATCAACCACTAAATACAACACCTAATTTAACAACTGTAACAGGGACATCCCAAGTTGAAAAAGCTCCGGCAACACCAGTTGCTCAAGCAAATAGTGAACCAACACCTACAAATACTATGGAAACTCAAACTCAAAATGTAAATGCAACTCCAAACAATCCCGATGAAGATGATGTTCCACTTGTAAAAAGTGTGCCAAATATTGAAGATATATTAAAAAATGCTGTTGATATCAAAAGTCAACCAAGTGAGGTAGAAAGTATGAATAATAATACAACAAACCCAGTAAATACTACTAATTTATTTAATTCTAATCCGGAAAAAGCTCCAAATAGATTCTTTAATTTTCTTGAAGCTACCGCTGCTAATTTAGATTTTGATGAACCTGCTCAAACATTTGAATTACCGAGTGAACCAGTTGAACCAAAACAAGATCCAATAAATCAAACAGATAATATTGAAATGCTTGATGATTTTGTAATACCAGTTGAAACTAAACCGGATACAACAATTATGAATAATGCATACCTAGATAGTGTTATAAAAACCATTCGTGGTCTTAATTTTGATAGTGATAAAGTAACAATTGAAGAAATAAACTTACCAACAGAATATCACATAACAATAAAGATAAAAAAAGATAAAATTTAAAAAATACCTATTCGGTATTTTTTTCTTCTTCACTTGAAACATATTGTTCATTTAAAACATTAGGTTCACTACCTTTAACATAATAATATAAAGCAATCTTTTCATTATCATTAGATACTTTTCCTGTAACTGCATCAAGAGGTAAAGCAATAACATTTTCTGGTGTTTCATACCAAGATGTATCCGTGTCTTTTAGAGCATATTCGATAGTTTTAACCCAAGCTTTTTTAGAACTTGTTCTAATACGTGAAGTAACAGACTTATTATCATCATAACCCATCCATGTCATAACTAAAGCATCTTTATTATAACCAACAATCCAAAAATCAGTATTAGTTGATCCTGTTTTAATAGCATATTTATTAGTAAAACCAGATGCAACAGTTAACGCTGTTGGTGTTGTATAATCAACATAAGCATCATTACTGGTGGTATTCATCATTTCATTTAATATATAAGTATAATTAGGATTTAATACTAATTTTTTTTCTTGTTTATGTTCATATAATACATTACCATCCAAATCTTCAATTCTTTCAATAAAATATAAATCCCTCTTAAAACCTCCGGTTGCAAAAGTTGTATAACCAGTAGCAAAATCTAATAAATTTATTTCACTTGTTCCTAAAGGTAGTGATGCCACTTCATCAAGTTCAGCCTCAATACCTGTTCTATTTGCTACTTCGATCATTTTATCAACCCCTAAAAACAAATTTGTTTTAACAGCATAAATATTATCCGATAAAGCTAAAGCAGCTGCCATAGTAATCTCTTTATCGGCATACAAACTATCAGCATTTTGTGGTGAGTAGGTTTGCCCATTAGATAAAGTAAATGTAGTTGGTACACTTGAAAATGTTGATGACATTGTCATATTATTTTCTAAAGCCGCATAATAAAGGAAAGGTTTCATAGTAGACCCAACTTGTCTTTTACTATCAGTTGCTCTATTATACTGGCTTTTTGCATAATCCATACCACCAGTTAAAGCTCTAATTGCTCCCGTATTAGGATCAACTACAACACTAGCTACTTGTATCTCATCATCTGGCTTATTTTCTAAAATGTTTGCTTCTAAATTTGCTTGCATATCTATATCTAATGTTGTATAAATTTTAAGTCCACCAGCATCAATTAAAGACTCAGGTATTTCAGAAATACTAGCAAGTTCATCCATAACTGCATCTTGGAAGTACATTAACATTTGTAAATTATTTGTTTTATTTTGACCATATATTTCAATACGTTCTTTAAATAAACTATTATAAGTATCTTCTGAAATATATTTATTATTAAGCATAGCTTTAGCAACTATTTTAGCTCTAGCAATACATGCATCATAATCACTAACAGGATTATATCTCGCCGGATTTTTAGAAATACCAGCTAGCATTATTGCTTCTTCAAGTTCAAGTTCACTAGGTTTTTTATTAAAATAATATTCTGCAGCACTAACAATACCCATATTTCCTTGACCATAATTTATTGTGTTCAGATATCCTTCTAGTATTTCATCTTTTTCATAATGTACTTCTAGTTCCAGCGTTAAAAAAGCTTCTTCAATTTTTCGTTCCCAAGTTTGATCAAAATCCAAATATAAATTTTTAATATATTGTTGTGAAATAGTTGATGCTCCCTGAACAATTGTCCCACTTTTAATGTTTAAATACATAGCTTTAATAATTCTTAAATAATCAAAACCATGATGTTTATAAAAATTCTTATCTTCAACAGCGATTGTTGCATCTATTAAATAATCACTTATATCTTCTAAATTTGCCCATTCATTATTTCTAGAACCTTGATATACAAGTTCATTATTATTATCATATAAATATAAACTACCACTAGTTTTAATATCTAATTTTGGACTTAAATAAGCATAAGTATATAAGCCAATAATTATTACTATAAAAGATATAAATCCAAAAAGCATTAATTTAAATAAAAAACGAATCTTTTTCAAGGTTATATCACCTAAAAGTTATTATGTCCTAAACTTTATAAAATATAGATAAATAGTTGTAATTTATTTAATTTTTTGGTATATTATATATGTAAGTGTTACCCAATGTGGTTAGCACCTGCTATTAGTTTGCGGGCACTACTTTCGGTGCCTTTTTTCAATGCTCTGACCGCAAAATGTCCAGTAACAAGATTATCACAAGTTGATAAAATAAATTATTACTCATGGTTTGTCCTTTCTCCATCACTCTCTCAAAAGGCCAAAACCCCTTGATATCAAGCCGAATACTTAGCCAAACAGACACTCCCAC
>CALVYM010000089.1 GCA_944372205.1 uncultured Bacilli bacterium | reverse complement strand
TATCCACTATTAGAAAGTAAGTGTCAAGAATATATTAATAATTATATAAAATGAAGGAGTATGAAGTATGCAAGATGTAGTAATAATAGGAGCTGGACCAGCTGGTTTATTTGCAGCCTTTGAACTAATAAGTAAAAATAATGATTTAAAAGTAACTTTATTAGATAAAGGATTTTTGGCGAGTAACAGACATTGTCCAATGAATGAACAAAAAATTCCATGCATGAATTGTAACCCTTGCAATATCATGGCGGGTTTCGGCGGTGCTGGAACTTTTAGTGATGGTAAACTTAATTTTATACCTAAACTTGGTAAAAGTAATTTATATAAATATATGAGTATTAGTGAAGCTGAAGAGTTAATTGATTATACTGAAACTATATTTAATAAATTTGGTATGGATAGCGAGGTTTTCCCAAGTAATATGGATGAAGCACTAAAGATCAAAGAAAATGTTGCCAAATGTGGAGCTAATTTACTTATTATTAAACAAAAACATTTAGGTAGTGATAACTTACCTAAATATATTACTGATTTTACCGAGTTTTTAAGGGTTAATGGGGTAGAAATTTTAGAATGTTGTGATTGTCAAGATTATGAAAAAGAAGATAATCACTATATCATTCATACTAAACTTAAAAACAAAAATTATGATATAAAAGCTAAAAATATTATTATTGCACCAGGTAGAACTGGAGCTAAATGGGTTCAAGAACTTGCTGATAAACATAATCTTATTTATGTATCTCAAAGTATTGAAGTTGGAGTTAGAGTAGAGGTAAGAAAAGAAATATTAGATGCAATTACCACTACTATATATGACCCATCTATATTTATTAAAACTAAAACTTATGATGATGAAATTAGAACATTTTGTACTAATCCAGGAGGCTATGTTACTAAAGAAAATTATTATGGTTATATTTGTGTTAATGGCCATGCTCTAAAATCTAAAAAGAGTAATAATTCAAATTTTGCCTTTATTTCTAAAGTTAATTTAACTGAACCAGTTACTAATACTAGAGAATATGGCGAATCTATTGCTAAAATTGCCAATACTCTTGGTGGAGGTAAACCAATAGTTCAAACTTTAAAAGATTTAAGAAGAGGAAGAAGAAGTACCGAATCAAGAATCAAAAAAGGTTTTATTGAACCAACTTTAAAAGATGTTGTAGCAGGAGATCTTGCCTTAGTTATGCCTCATCGTATAATCACCAATATTTTAGAAGGTCTAGAAGTTCTTGATAAAATAATACCAGGTGTTAATAATGATGAAACATTATTATATGGCCCCGAAATAAAGTTTTTCTCTAACGAAATAGAAACCGACAATTATATGAAAATTAAGAGTGAAGCGATTTATTTTGTTGGTGATGGGGCAGGTAAAGCTGGTAATATTGTAACTGCTGCTGCAACAGGTATTATAGCTGCCAGAGACATTTTAAATAAGGGAAATAAATAATTTGTTTTCCTTATGTTGTTTATAATTATATAAATTTGGTACAATAAAGGTAAGTGGTAGTATGAAAAAAATATTTAATAAAAAAAGCATATTAATTGGTCTTTATGCCCTTTTTATATCATTTATTTGCTTAAGTGTAGCCAGCAAAAATTCTTTTCTTTATCCGTTTAATGATTGGGTAGATGCTAATGCTTTTTTTACTGTGGGAAAATCTATGATGCATGGCATAGTTCCATACAGAGATCTATTTGAACAAAAAGGACCATTTTTATATTTGATATATGGTATTGGTTCATTAATTTCTTTCAAATCTTTTATAGGCATCTTTATTTTAGAAGTATTATTTTGGACAGTAGCTTTAATATATTTATATAAGATATTAAAATTGTTTTTAAGTACTAGAGTCTCTTTATTAATACTTCCAATATTTATGAGCCTGATTGTTACAACTAGAGCATTTACTCATGGTGGTTCAGCCGAAGAATTTTGTGTACCTTTTTTCTTTATAACTTTATATTATTTTATTAAACACTTTAAAGTAAAAGAATTAACTAAAAAAGAAATGCTATTAAATGGTATAATTACAGGTTTAGTCTTACTTATTAAATATACTTTACTTGGATTTTGGTTTGGTTTTACTTTAGCAATATTTATTGATTATATAATGCAAAAAGATTATAAAAAAGCTATAATATATCCATTAGTTTTACTTCTAGGTATGTTTATTCCGTTTACTATATTTATAATTTATTTTGCTATAAATCATGCAGTTGGGGACTTTTTCTATAATTATTTTTGGGTTAATATTACCGCTTATGGGGGAGAAAAAATAAACATTTTTACAAGAATAAATAATATGCTTGTAGGTTTATTTGGAGCTTTTTATAATAATATGGTTTGTTATATAGTGCTACTATGTGTACCAATTTTAATATGGAAATTAGATTTAAAATTAAGAGGAAAAATATTATTATTAGTCACTTTAATTATAACAATAATTGGTGTTTATGTTGGATTAAAATTTTATAGATACTATTTATTATTTATATTATTTTTTATAGCAATTGGTTTGCTGTGCTTATTTAATTTACTAAATAAATATATTAATAAACTTAATAAGTGGTATTATCCTTTAATAGTTGTAGTAGTACTAATTTCTGGATTTAATGCATATTATAATTCTAATAATAAAGCATATTTTGAAATTAAAAAGGAAGATTTATTTCAATATAAATTTGCTAATATTATAAGTGCAGAAGAAAATCCGAGCATAGTTAATATGGGATTTTTAGATAGTGGCACCTATACTTTAGCTGGCATATATCCCAGCACATATTTTTTCCAAAAACAAAATATTAAATATGAATATTTTCCCGATATTCTAGATTCTTTTGAAGAATATATTAAAAATAAAGAGACTATGTTTATAGTTTATTATACATTGTGGGATGAAAAATTATTAAAAGAAAAAGAACCATATTTGTTTTTAAACTATGATTTAATTATGAGTATACAACAAGATTTCGAGGAATTTCATATGTATGGTCATTTATTTAAGGTGAAAAGCACTTAAATAATTTGCATATTTAAAAAATATATGCTATAATTAATTTGCCCAAAAAAGGTATATAATCCGCTATATTTAATATAAGATTATAGGTAATAGTAAGGAGGTAAATATATGGCTAATCTAGTTGATAAGATTAATCAAAAACATATTCGTAAAGATATTCCTGAATTTAGAGTTGGGGATACTGTAAAAGTTGATGTTTGGGTAAAAGAAGGTAAAAAAGAAAGAATCCAATCTTTCGAAGGCTTAGTAATTGCCAAAAGAGGTGGAGGAGTTTCTGAAACATTTACTGTTCGTAAGAAATCAGGTACTGTTGGAGTATCCAGAGTATTTCCAGTTAATGCCCCTACAATTGATTCAATTACAGTAGTTAAAAAAGGTAAAGTTAGAAGAGCTAAACTTAACTTTATTAAAGGAATGCGTAAAGAATACAAAGTTAAGGAAAGAAATTAATTCTTTCCTTATTTTGGTTGGTTAGGTGAAATATGAAAATTATTAAAGAAATACTTCCATATGTATTAATAATTATTGCAGTTATTTTAATAAGAACATTTATTATTACTCCCGTTAGAGTAGATGGTGCTAGTATGGATCAAACCCTAGAGGACGGACAAATACTTCTTTTATATAAATTAGCTAATGTTGATTATGGGGATATAGTAGTATTAGATGAAGAAAAAGAAGGCGAAATAATTATTAAAAGAATTATTGGTATGCCTGGTGATACTGTAAGTATTAGGGATAACACCATTTATGTAAATGGGGAAGAAGTAGAAGAAGACTATGCTTATGGGGAAACAAGTGATTATGAAGAAATTACTTTAGATGATGATAAATACTTCATTTTAGGGGATAATCGTCCAATAAGTAAAGATTCAAGATATTTTGGTCCAGTAAAAGAAGATGAAATAATTGGTAAAATTATTTTTAGATTATGGCCTTTTAATAAATTTGGAACAATATAAGGAGTCTAAAAATGCCTGATAAAATAAATCATATAAATAAAGAAATCGAAGAATTAAAAAATGAGGGGATTTCTACTAAAGATATAAGTGATGGTTATCATACTTTTCAAGAATTATATGAACACAGAATAATTTTATTTAGTGCTCTATGTAATGCATATCCAGATATATCTTGGAAATCTAAAAAACATTATGATAATGAAGCTGATCCTATGTTTGATGACTCTTTTATTGCGGGCATTAATACTCCACTTGGACCAGCGACTTATCATATAAAATTAAAATACTGGGATTTATTTGATATTCCAGAGATAGAAAGAGCTTTAGAATATGATGGGTATTCATCTGAAGATGTATTATTAAGAATTAAATCATTAAATGATAAAAAAAGTTAAATTTGCTAAAAGCAAATTTTTTCTTTACTTTGGATAAATTAGATGTTATAATTTTATTAGATATTAAGGCCCTCCCTTGATTTTAGTTTATTATTTTATATTTATGTTTAGGGCGAAATATATATGGAAGGAGAAGAACTTTGGAAACAAAGTTAAATCATAGTAACAACACATCACGCTATGATATTTACAAAACAAAATATTAAATAAGGAGGAATTTTAAATGTTAAAAAAAGAAATTTACCCAAAAACTGCAAGGGTAAAATGTAATGG
>CALVYM010000088.1 GCA_944372205.1 uncultured Bacilli bacterium | reverse complement strand
AAATATGTTAAAATTGAGAACGAAGATGGTTCTTTAAGTGATAATATTCCTCTAGGCGTAGATGCGGAGAACGTTGACGTGACTTCCGCGGGGGTTCTCAGAATTTAGCAGATTACATTAGTGTAAATGATGGGAAAATAAATTCTATCAATTCACAAATAGATGACTTACAAGATAGTGATACATCATTAAGTAATCAAATAAAATCTCTAAGTTCTGGTTCTCCAAAGGGAAGTTATGCAACAGTTAGTGCATTAAAAAGTGCGAATCCAGAAACTGGTGTATATGTAATACAAGAAGATGGACATTTATATAGCTGGATTAAAAATGGAAATGATGCTATTGACTTAGGAGTATATCAAGCAACAGACATTGCAGATGATAGCGTAACTTATACAAAATTAGAAGATCGTTTATCCGGAGTATTAAATATTTCTAATTATTGGATTACTGGATATACAGATGGTTATCCTAAAATAACTATTGATGTAGATAATCATATAATTACTGTAACTATGGCTGTAATATATAATAATTTAGGTTTCTTTTCAATTAATGGCGAACATACCATAAACTGGAATGAAGAAGATTTAGTAGTTAGTAGTGGAAATACATATTTTTTATGTTATGATAATAATGAAAAGAAATTAAAACTAATACCAATGGGTTCTTTTGAAAAGAAAAGATATTTTGTATTTGATGGAAGTAATAATATAGTAATTTTAGGACTAATATATTTAGATAATTTACAAAATCTTAGAAGAATTAATTTTCCAGAAATGTTACAACCATATATATATGATGCAAATGATGTCTTATTTTATGCAAATAATGCTGACATTGCTGCAGCAATGCCATATAGTAATTGGAATCGTTCTTATATATATAACAATAGGATGGGATTAAGGAATGATATATTTGGAATAGTAAATAATCACGCTTTTGCTTTTGATATTTCTTCTCCATCAAGATTTAAAATAAATTATAAAAAAGATGAAAAGAAATTTATTTTAAATTATGATAGTAGTCAAGGTCCAACTTATTTCTATTTAGATAAAGGGTGGTATTTTGCTTTAAATGATGAATATAATGGATTAGAATTTGATGCTACTAATTTTGTTAATACTAGCTTTATATTATTTTTAGATTATACAAATAAAGAATTAGTTGCATTAGCTTCTGGCTCATTATCAAGCGATGGTGAAGGAGCTAAAAGATGGTATACAAATAAATATATAGCTCTTGCAGAAATATGGTTAATTGCAAGTGGATATAGAAGAGTAACACCTTTCAGTCCTCAGTTTGATACTTGTTTCTATCAAGATGATGTTTCTTATACTGTTTCAAGACCGTGGAATACTACTTCTCCATCTCCAGAGCCAGAAGAAGCTAATATCCCTATTGAATTATATAACATATCAGATATAGGACACTTGGACAAACAAGATATTGGAAGTACAGATTATTCTCATATTATTTTATATGGTCAATCTTTATCTATGGGATGGGAATGTCCAGAAGTAATAACGACAGAGCCTGTTGAAAATTGTTATATGATAGGAAGTTCTCCAATGATAAATCATGGAAATGACCAAAGTTTATCATTAAATCCATTAAAGGCAGTAAAGTGGGCTTCTGGAGGAGAACAACCAGTCGTAGCATTAACAAATTCATTTGCTACTTTATATAATGACAATCATTCTGTACCACAAAAATTTATTGGAACAAACTGCGGAGAGGGCGGAAGAAGTATTGAAAGATTAATGAAACAATGTACAAATGGAACTAATTATTATACGACTGAATTTTTGGATACAATCAACTCAGCGAAATCTGCAGTAGATACTATAGATAAAACTATTTCATGTCCAGCAATATTTTTTATGCAAGGGGAATATAATTATGTTAGTTTAACTGGAGCTGGGTTGGAACCAGATACAGATGCAACTAGCGATAAAGATCAGTACAAACAATATTTGATGCAGTTGAAAAATGATATGCAAACTGATATTATGGAGAAGTATGGTCAATCTAAAAGACCATTATTCTTTATTTATCAGGTAGCAGGAACTTATATAAATAGAAAAGATATGAGTATAACAATGGCGCAAATAGAGTTTGCAGAAGAAAATGATGATGTTTTCTTAATGAATTCTACATATGGCATGCCTGATTATAATGGAGGACATTTATCTACAAACGGATATAGATGGTATGGAGAAATGATGGCTAAATCTATGTATCAAGTTTTTGAAAATAGAAAACAATGGAATGGATTAGAACTTGCTAATATACAAATAGATGGGAAAAAAGTTTTATGTGATTTTAGAGTTCCAGTTCTTCCTCTTGTTTTTGATACTTGGACTAAGGAAGAAAGAACTAATAATGGATTTAGAGTATTTAAAGATGATTCTGAAGTAACTATTGAGGATATAAGTATTGAAGAAAATAGAGTAATTATAACTACTAATACTAAACTAACTGGAACTATTGAAGTTACTTATGCAGGTCAAGGTCCTACTGGATCAGGAAACTTAAGAGATAGTGATACTTTTAACTCAATGTATACTTACTATGATGATAGAGAAAGTGCACCAGATAAAAGAGAAAATTATACACCTAAAGATAAAGATGGAAATTATATATATGGAAAAAGATATCCTATGTATAATTGGGCAAACCATTTTTATAAAAAAATTACTGTAAGTTAATATATTTGTGAATTACAAAAATGTAATTAAAATTTAACTTATAAGCATATAAAAATTTCTTCAAATTTTAATAAAAGGAGAAGAAATTATGGATAAAATAAAGTATATTAAAATTGAAGATGAGAATGGAAATTTATCTGATAATATACCAATAGGAGCTGATGCTTCTAATATTGATATGGAAAATGATATAAATCTTCAAGAGCAAATTAACATTTTAGAGAGGCAGACAGATATATTAAATAATAAAGTTGATACTGCAGTTTCAGGCACTCCTATAGGAGTAAATGGAATAGAACAAATGGTAGATTTTTCTAAAATTTATGTTAATTCGGAAGATGGATATTGGTATTATTATGACACAGAATTATCTAATTGGAGACAAGGTGGAAAATATATTTCTAATATAGATACCGTTAATGAAATTGGAAATTTTTTGACACAGATATCAAGATTAAAAAATTTTCATAATTTAGTTGAAGATGATTGGGAACAAGGAGGTATTTCTTATCAAAATAATGAAGTTGATGCGAATAATAGAATTCGCTCACGTTATATTGAACTTTTTGGAACAAATACTTTTACTATTAGTTTAAATTCTGGTTTTCAAGCTTTTATCGCTTACTATGATTTAAATAATAATATGCTTTCATATACTGATTGGTATTATAATGCATTACGTAATTTTAGCGTTAATTCTGCTGTTAAAATTAGAATTGTTCTTCGTAAAAGTGATGGAACAGATATTACACCATCTGATTATTCTAATCTAACTTTATATTATGATAATATTAGTGTTAAAAATATCTTAAAAACTCCTCTAAAAGATATTAATAATACAGATTATTCACTTTTATCAGATGAAATTTTCAGAAATAATGAACTTTTCTATTGCTTAAATATTAATAGTAACGATTGTCCATCAGAGTTTAAAGGTCAAACTTGCTTAGTACTTACTACACAATTAAGAGTTATTCCTAATCGTCCATTATATCAACAATTTATACTTAATAATGCTGTTAATAAATTATTTTTTAGGGTTTTTGCTGTTGATATTGGAACAAATAATGTTACTATTTCTAGGGATTGGACATTGTTTGGCGATACTTTTAATAATAATTCTCCTAAAAATAAATGGTATGTTTTAGGCGATAGTATTTCATCTGGATATTATTCAATGAAAACTGCAGACTTAGGAAACTTATCACCCGCTATTACTTATGAAGATGGTACTTGTTCGGTTTGGGATAAAACATTAAATCATAATTATTGGGGCTATATAAATAAATGGTATTTAAAAAGAGATATTAAAAATTTAGCAATTCCAGGTCAAGGTTATTTTCATAAAGCAAATTATAATTCCCAAAATTTAATAAACGTTATTAACAATAATTCATTTGATGACGCTGGCTTAATTACTGTTGCAATGGGATTTAATGATTGGCATTATAATATGGAAAGAGGTAGTCACGATTTAATTTCTAATGATACTCCTATTCCTGATGATGATTTTGACATTTCGCAAATTAATACTATAAATCAGGCTATTTGGTATTGCTTAGGTATGCTTTCTAAAAAGGCACCAAATTCAGTAATAATAGTACAAACACCTTTCAACGGTTGGCGTTATGGCGGTGATTTCTCAACAAAATGGGCTTTTGGTTATTCTCTTTCAAATAGTGGTACCTTAAAAGATATAGTTGACGATATTATTTATTGGTGTGATTATTATGGTTTGACTTATATTTCACCATCTATTAATAACTCTGTTATCAATAACGTTAATATTAAAGATACATTAATTGATGGTTCTCATCCATCCGATATTGCTCATCAACAACTTGCAAGATCTTTATGGTCACAATTTGGTTATATGTAATTTTGTAGATTATATTCGCAGCAAATGTAAATAATACATTTGCTGCTTTTTTATTTTGGCCTAAAATAATTCATTTATCGAAATTATTTATCATATATATTTAGTAAATGAATATACTAAGAGAAAAAAGGAGGAATAA
>CALVYM010000087.1 GCA_944372205.1 uncultured Bacilli bacterium | reverse complement strand
AAGCAATATCAATAAGAGGAACATTAGTCTTAATTTTGGTAATGTAAAGAATTATGAATTTGCAAAGCCATTCTAGCCCATATAAGACATAGAAAATGAGAATTGATAGAGAAGTACATCACCACGAAATAAGTTCAAAATACGCAAGAAAACAAGTTAAAATTAGCATAAGCAAAGTTGTTTCTAGCCATTGCCAAAAATGAATTTGCTCATGATGATAATCCTCAACATCAATATTACCATTAATTTCTTTAGTAAAAGTAAACATAAATATAGTAATATAATAAACATTAAGAAGTTTAGCAAATTTACTATTAGTAATAATTATCGGCAGTATAACCCTATAATAGTTAATATAATTCCAATAACAGCAAAAATAATAAGTTGAATTTTATTAGATTTAACAGCTTTAACTTCTTGAGGACAAGAAGAATTTTCTACTTTCAGTTGAAGTCTAAAAGGTAGAATAATAGCAAAAGCTATACAGATAATTCCAATTAATAAAATGAAATCCATAATATTATTCGTGTTTAATACAAGTTATATTTTTAGAAGTATTATATTTAGTGAGTATTTCGGCAACAAGAGTAATAGTAATAGAATTAATATTATTTTCTTCAGTATTTTCAGAATAAATTCCATCTTCATTTAATGTCATAATATGTTCATCAGACTTAATTTTTTTTTCTTGATTATAATATTCTTCTATTTGTTTAGAATATTCATTAGCATATTTTTCTGCAACAGATTTATCTAATTCAATAAGTTCACCGCTTATATCATTAATAGATAATATTCTGTTTCCATAAGTAAAGTTCTTTATATTAAAAAGAACTTTATTATTACTTGCTTTATATTCATTATACATCATAATTGTTCAATAATGGTATATCCATCAGCTATTATTTCATTACGTTTTTCTTCAGATAAATAATTATAATATTTAGTATATAAAGTAATAATTTTTGTTTTAGAAGATTCAGAATTATTATCTAATAAAAAACCATTAATTAATCTATTAAAATCTTCTTCTGTAAGAATAGAGGTTTTATCAATAGTTAAATTTACTTTATATAATTTAATATCTACACCAGCTTTAGGAAGATATATATGCTGTCCAGAAGATGACCCGGCGAATCTAATAGTATTCAGATTATTTACTACAATAAGTGGTTGAGAATATTGTCCTTTAGAACTTAAATTTCGGTTTAATCCTTGAAAATCTAATCGCTTTTTCTTTTTAATATTATCATCGGAATAAACTTCAAGTTCATAAAATACTACATCAAGAGGATTAGTAGTAATAGAATTATCTGTAAAATAATAATTTATATTCAGTTGTACTAATACATCTAAATTAGAATCAGCAATAACAATAGGAACATTATTTCCATTTAATTCATAAAGAAATGTATCATTCGTAATTGGAACACATAAAATATTTTTTTGATTAGCTTTTACTAATATTTGAATTTTATCATCAGTTTTACTTTCACTACAATTATAAATTTCAGTTAAATTTGGAATAGTAATATAATAATTATTATCTTCTAAATCACAAACACCAAATCCAGAAGATTCTTTATTTATATTAGAATATCTATAAGAAGCAAAAGGAGAAATATTAAGAATTTTAAAATTATTTATTGATTTATACATAGATTCGTCCATATCATCAATAATAATTTTAAAATTATTAGTAAGTATAGATAAATCATAACAAAAATTATTTTGAACGTAAGTAGATTTAGTAAAATGTAAAAATACATTTTCTATATTATATTTATGATAATATGAATTAGGAGTTAAATTTAATTTAGAATATAATAAATCATTAATTTCAAACCATCCATTTTGACTTAATAAAAAATATAAATTATCTAGTTGTCCATCATTTATTTTTTCAATATTATTATATTTAATTGAATTAAATATAACATCATTGCCCCAATATGAATTATTATTAAATATACTCCAAAGCTCAATATTAGTTTTATAAGTATTATCAATATTATTAAAATCTATAACTAAATCTTTATCTGTATTAGGAGTTAAACGTATTTTATAAATTCCCAGTTTAATAGAATCATCATAATAAGTATAAGTATAAAGATTTACTATAAGTTTTTTACATTGAAAATTATTAATCTCAATAGAATTTAAATAAGGATTGTTAGAAATATTATTAATTAATTGAAGAGTATTAAGTTCATTTGCAGTATATTCTATCATATCAAATTTTATACTATTACTTGATGAAGTATTATTAATAGGTTTTTCTAATTTAGTAGCATCAATAGGAAAATTAGAAATATTATTATCTGTTATATAACAAGATAATGTACTATAACGATTATTATTTATATTAAAAGTAGTATCTATTCCTAAAATAGCTTGTTTTAAGTCAAATCTATAATCAATCATAGAATCATTTATACCCGAATATCTATTAAATATATGTTTACTATGAAAAATACATTTATATTCGTAAGATAAAGAAAAAGTATGCACAGTATTAATATGTTCCCATCCGCTATCAAGAAATTCAATATTATTTTTTATATTAACAAATAAATTATAAAAACTTTTTAATCTTTGTGGGTCAGGAATACGAGGTATAATATTAAAAATAATATTAGAAGGAGAAAACTTACCATATACTTCATATTCTATCCATTTAAATCCGATATACCCCCATACAGATTCGATATTAAGCCAATAATAATTTGTAGTATTATTGATTACATAAGAACATAAATCTTCATAATTATAATCAACAATATTTGTAGCATTAGCAAAACCATCAAAATTTTGTTCTAATACAAGATTCCTTGCTTTAATATCTTTAATTTTCATTTTCTCTAATATTAATACTATACCATTTATTAATAATATTTGCTTGTTCTTCTTCAGTAAAAAGATTATATAAATTTCTATGTATAATTAATGTATTTTTATCTTTATTTGAGTCTAATACATTATTATATATTAAATTATATAAATCTTCTTTATTTAAAACTTGATTATCTCCTAAATTAATATTATATATATTTCCAGGAACCGAAACAATATTTGTAATATTTATTGCTTTATGTAAATTAATATATATACTACCATCACTATAAGTAAAAGGTGTTTTAAAATTTATAGTCGTTATAGTATTAGAATTTATATTTAACTGTCTTGAAAGAGAACTTGGACCAGTAATATAACTTATATTTACTTCTGTTATATTTCCAATTATATCAAGATTATGTCCAGAAATCCAACCTGCCCAATAAATTTCAGGTATAAAATTACTATTATATAAAGTTAAACGTATATTTTTTCCTCTAAAAATAGGATATTTATAAACAGGATATGTAACGCTATCTGTAAAAATTATACTATTCCATATTAATTCATCAGAATCGTTCCAATCTAAATATCCTCTTCCGGTAGTAGAAAAAACAATTGCTTCTATGTGAGAAGTAGATTGGTCAAAATTAGTATAATTAAATATAAGTTTAAAAGGTTCTTTAAAATCACTATTTATTAAAGGATTGAGATGTGTAAAAGTAAATGTTTCATTACATTCAATAATAGTATTATACATAATATATACATTCCCAGAATCAATTAAACCTATAAATATATCATTGTTTATTGGAATACTTTTAAGAGTTATATTATTATATAAAGCACTAATAGCAGAATCTTCTGTTTTTAAAATTAATTTATTATTTTCATTAATATTAAAAACATTAATAGTAAAATCACAATTAGTTTTTCCATAAAAACCGAAAATTGCAGTTACTTCTATATTATTAAAATCTACATTTATAATAGAATTATCATTAACTGATATAATATTAGTAATATATAACATTTCTAATTTACCAGAAATACTATTAGGAAGTTTTATATTATAAGTACATTTATTACTACTAAACATAACTGGATAACATGGAATATATGACACATTATCTAATCCAATAATATAATCATCGTAATTAAATGTATATGGTTTACCATTATTATATAAAGCACGTTGAATATATGCCCAATACTGATAATTAGCAAAATTTGTTATTTTACCATATTCTATTTTAGGAAGATTTTTAGGAATACGAGATAAATAAATATCACTTGACTCATATATAAAATTTTCTTTATAATTAAATAAAAAAGCATCATGTATTACATTATGTAATTGTATAACATTATCTTCTGTAATAAAACCAAAAATTTGTCTATAACTACTTCCTGAATTATCGACATAATATAATATATCATTTATATTTTCTAAAGTATTTAAATTACATAAAAAAGAAGGTATAGTAAAAACATTATTAGTATTAAAACTATCTTCGCCAATAAGTATTTTAATAATATAACTTGCACTTTTAATATTTTCAATATTAAAAAATTCTATATTTTTAATATAATCTACATTTTTAAGAAAATCATTAATATGATAAAGTCTATTTCCGTCTGGAATTGATTTAACAACTTTCATTGGTTTAACAACATAAAAATCACCGCCTTTTAATATTTCTCCATTCCATTCAAAATCTATCCATTCCCATCCAAAATAACCCCAAATTATTTCAAGTCCAGCATAAATATTAGGAACTTCTATATCCCAATATTTACCTTTAACTTCATCATCATTGTTCGTTGTACGAGTAGAATATTGATATTCGCTATAATTATCTTCGGTAGCTTCTATACTTTTAACAATACTATAACAAGCTTCTTCATAAGTATCTTTATCAGCTTCATATTCAGCTTCTGTGTTATAAAGCCTAATATACTTATGCTCTAATTGTGGAATCTCTATATTTAGTGGCATAAGCAATCATATTAAATTAGGTATTTTGTAAATCAGTTATAGCTTGTTCATGACGGGCAAGAGCATTAGCTATAACTCGCTCATTATCTTGTAAGTATTTAACAACAGCAGCAAAGAACTCACCAACAAGGGGTTCAAGATTTTCTTCAAGATATTGATTAATCATATTATTAATAGTTTCAGTATTATCAGTTAACCATTGTTTAA
>CALVYM010000086.1 GCA_944372205.1 uncultured Bacilli bacterium | reverse complement strand
GAAGGTATGATTCCAGAACATAATATTGTTTTACTTAACAAATTACAAGAAATGGGAGTTAATTTTAAATTACAAAACCATAAAATTATTTTAAATAAAGCCGATAACTTAAAACCAACAAATGTTAGAACGGTAGTATATCCCGGTTTTCCAACAGACTTAGGTCAACCTATAGCAGTACTACTTACTCAAGCTCATGGTATCTCTCTATTTGAAGAAACAATATGGGAAAATAGAATGGGACATGTTAAATATTTAAACAAAATGGGAGCCAATATTAAAGCCGAAAGACAACATGCCGAAATCACCGGTCCAACACCACTGCATGGCGAAGAAATTACAGCAACAGACCTTCGTGCTGGAGCAGCTCTTGTTACTGCAGGTCTTATTGCTGAAGGCACAACCATTATTAATGATGCCGAACATATTCTCCGCGGATATGAAAGAATTATTGCCAAACTTACCGCTGTTGGTGCTAAGATAAAAATAGAAGAAGTATAATTTAATAGATTATACTTTTTTTCTGGGGTGGAGGTTATATGAAAATTAAATTAAAAAGAAGATATAAATTATTATTAATAATATTAATTGGGGGAGCCTTAACATTTTTAATAAATACAACCCAAGTTAAATCAAAAATTGATTTAGTAAGTATTGGTGATGGTCTAAGTCTTGGTATGACCCCTTATAATGTCGCCGGTAATAGTTTTAATGATTATATTAAAGAATATTTAGAGAATAAAAATAAACTAGGTAGTTTTAATAATGAATTTTCGCAAAGCCATTTAAGAGTTCATGAATTAAATGATTATCTAGAAGATAACACTTTAGGTAGATTTACAAGACTTCCTATAAAACAAATACTTGCTAAAGCTGATATTATAACTATAGCTATTGGTATTGATTGCTTAGCTGATATTTCTCTTTATGAAGAAATATCAACTAAAATTATTGATGAATACTTATTAGAAATGGAAACTCTTCTTAAAACAATCCGTGAATTTTATGATAAAGAAATAGTCCTAATCTCTTTGTATCCGGCTTATAATTTAAAAAATAAAGATGCTATTGAAATAAATCAAGGTTTAAATAAACTAGCAGCAGAATATAACTCCAAATATTTAGATATAATTGCTTATTCTCTAAATGAATCATATTTCTTAGATAAAACCAGTTATTATATGAATTATTTAGCTCATGAGCGTATTGCAAATGAAATAATTAATATGTTATTTGAATAAAATCAAAACAATTTTGCTTGTCATAATAAAAAAGTATGATATAATAATAAAGTCAAAGGAATTACTATGTCAAAAAATTGACATGGCGGAAGGAGTGAATTATGAAAGCAAATATTCATCCAGAAATGAAAGAAGCTACTGTTACTTGTGCTTGTGGAGCAACATTTAAGACAATGTCAACAAAAGATAAAATCGATGTTGAAATTTGTAGTGAATGTCATCCATTTTATACAGGTACTCAAGGTAAAGTAAAGAAGACTGGAAAGATTGAACAATTTAATAAAAAATTTGGCTTAAATCAAGAACAAAAGTAGTAATATTTTTGTTTTTTTTCTATATTTAATGTATAATTAATATAAGGAGCTGATAATTATAAAAATATTTATAGGTGTAGATCATCAAGGAACCAAATATAAAGATGATATAATTAATTATTTAAAAAGTAATGGTATTGAAGCTTATTCAGTTGATTTAACGAATAATCCAACCGATGACTATCCGGATTTTGCTTATCTTACTTGCAAGAAGGTTTTAGAAAATAATGCATTAGGTATTCTAGTCTGCGGTTCAGGTATTGGTATGAGTATCGCCGCCAACAAGGTAAAGGGCATAAGATGTGCTAGAGTATTTGATGAAAATGATGCCTTTACTGCTAAAAATCATAATGGAGCAAATGTTATAGCTTTTGGTATTAATTTAGAATTTGGAGAAATGACTAAAATAATTGATACATTTATAGCAACTAAAGCCCCATGTGAAGAAAGACATTTAAGAAGAATTGAAAAAATAAAAGAAATAGAAGAAGGTACTTACCATGTTTAAAATTGCCCTTTATATCATTTGTACCTTTATTGCAGCTTTTGCTATATCTGGCATTAATTTTAATGGAATTATCAAAAAAGATAAAGTAATTGAAGCAAGAGTTTTAGTAGTGTCATTAAGTTTAGCTTTAGGTTATTTACTCGCTAATTTTATCATGGATTTTACCAACATATTTTAGCAACCCAGGAATATAATTAATTATGAAAAACAAATATTTAATTATACCAATAATTATTTTAAGCATTGTAGCAGTATTTAGTAGTTTTGAAAATAAAACTACTTTTTTAAAAGAAAGCGAAGATAAAAATATAGAGATAACTCTCAAGGATAGCGAGTCAAATGAAATAAAAGATATTGATTTAGAAGAATACTTAATTGGTGTTTTAGCTGGTGAGATGCCGGCTTCTTTTGAAATTGAAGCCCTAAAAGCTCAAGCAATCGCCGCCAGGAGTTATGCTCTTTATAAAATGAATACGACAACTGCTGATTATGATATTTTATCAGATATAACTAATCAAGTATATATTACAACAAGTGATATGCAAGAAAAATGGGGCAAAGATTATGACTATTATTATAATAAAATAAAAAAAGCTGTTGATGCTACAAAAGACTTAGTAATGACTTATAATGGCGAGATTATTAGTGCTTATTATTTTTCGATGAGTAATGGCTATACCGAAGATGTAGCAAGTGTTTTTGGTGAATCTAAAGAATATTTAGTAAGTGTTGATTCCTCGTGGGATAAAACTCTCAAAAATTTTACAGTAACTACCACATTTAGCAAAGATGATTTTTGCAATAAATTAAGTATAGATTGTTCTAATATAACTATTAATAAAATAAATAGAAGTGAAACTAATCGTGTAGAAACAATTACAGTTAACAACAAAACTTTTAAAGGAACAGAATTTCGTACTCTTTTAGGACTTCGATCAACTGATTTTCAAATTGATATAGCAGATGATGTAACAATTACTACAAATGGTTATGGTCACGGGGTTGGAATGAGCCAATACGGAGCTAATGAAATGGCAAAAATGGGTAAAACTTATGAAGAAATTTTAAAATATTATTATAAAAACATTGAAATAGAAAAAATAAATGTATAAATTATAAAAAATATTCCCATACTTTAATTAGGATGGTGAATTATGAAGAAAAGAAAATTAAAAGGCTATGTCTTACCAACAGTTTATGTTCTAGTTATTGCAGTCTTATTTATTAGTGTTTCATTTTTAGGAAGTGCTTTACAAAAGGAATTACAATATCAAGATTTAGCAACTGATGTTTTAGATGATAATGTAACACCAGTAATTAAAGAAGAAGAAAAAACAGAAACAGAAATTACCGCTGAATCAAAAATAGTAAAACCATTTACTGCTACTAGTGTAGGTATTTCCAAATCATATTATGATATGATGGATGATGAGGCAACTCAAGAAAATTCTCTAGTCTATTATGAACAAACATATTTACAAAATAGTGGAGTATTATATTCATCAGATGAAGTATTTGATATAATTGCTACATACGATGGTACAATTACTAATGTATCTACTGATGAAATACTTGGAAATGTCGTAGAAATAACTCATAATCCTAATTTAAAGACAGTTTACTATTCTCTTGGTGAAGTAACAGTAAAAAAAGATGATGTTGTTAAAAGTGGTGATATCATAGGTAAAAGTGGAGATAACTTACTAGAAGGTGAAAAAGATAATTCCTTACTAGTTGAAGTATATTATAACGGTAATACAATAGATCCTGAAGATTTTTATAATATGAATATTAAAGATTTACAATAATAAAATAATCCCTTAATTAATATAATTTATTAAGGGGTTGTTTGGTTATGAAAGAATTTATTAAAAAGCGTGTTTTAGATGAAGCAAATCACATTTTAAACACCAAAGATACTATTAGAAAAACAGCAGATAAGTTTAATATTAGCAAAAGTACTGTTCATAATGATTTATCAAAAAGATTAAAAGATATTGATAAAAATTTATCTAGATCAATAAATGAAATATTTGAAAATCATGAAAGAACAAAACACTTACGAGGAGGAGAAAGTACTAAAGCAAAATATAAGAGAGGTTAAATATGGCAAAATTAAATAATGTATTATATCTATCAGATGATTTTATTTATTTAAAAAATAAGAAAAAAGATAAATTAATAAAACATAAAATTAATTCAGGTATAATTGAATATGGCAAAATATATAACATTGATAAATTTATTAAAGTGTATGAAAAATTATTAAAAGATAATAATTTAAATAATAATTTACTGGGAGATACAATAAAAATCATTGTATCTCCCAATTATACACCAACAGATATTATAATACTAAAAAAACTATTTGAAAGATTTAATTATCGTAAAATAATAGTTGATAATGAAATTAAAACATATAAAATAAATAATAACAATTGTTATTTAAATATATTTGATAATTATATATTATTAACTTATATTGATGAATATAAAAAAATTAATTCATATATTGTATATAATAATTATTTTTTATCAATTGATAAATTATTATCAAGTATTAAAGATAAAATTAAAAATAAAGAAATAATTTTACTTGGTCACGGGGAATTTTTACAAAAAGTTTTTGAATATTTTGAAGAAAAATATAATAATAAAACTTACATATTTACTAACTTTGAGACCTATTTAATTGATAATAATTAGCAAAATCACCTAAAATATGCTAATTTTTTTGTCGAATTTTGTCGAACGGTTTTTCTTGCATTACATATAAATTAGTGGTAAAGTTAAGATAAAGAAGGAAGGAGTGATTGAAGTGATGCAAGGCAAAGTTAAATGGTTTAACAACGAAAAAGGCTATGGCTTTATCGAATATGATGAGTTATCTGACATTTTCGTGCATTATTCTGCTATAGTCAAAGATGGGTATAAGACATTATCCGAAGGCTCTTTAGTTAATTTTAAATTAATTGAAACATCTAAGGGATTGCAAGCAATTGATGTAGTAGAAGAAGAAAAAGCAATTGTGTAGTAAATTAAACTAGATTAATTTCTAGTTTTTTCTTGCT
>CALVYM010000085.1 GCA_944372205.1 uncultured Bacilli bacterium | reverse complement strand
CGATACCAGAAATTATCTGAAGTAAATGTATTTTCATTTACAGTCCAACTTAAATTGTAATATAATGTTTGGTTAGTAGTATTTTGAACTGTAAAGCCAATACTTGGAATTGTGGTATTTAGACCTTGTCCTGTTTGATCATCAGGATAAATGTTTTCAGCTACAACATCATCGGTACTATCAAAGACAACTATCAAATTAGCAGTAGTAAAGTCCATGCCACCGTTGCCTTCTTGGCTTGTTCCACCACCATTATCATTGATATTAACATTTGTACAATTAGTATCACAGACATTATCTTTATCAGTATCACAGTTTATATCACAAACACCATCGCCATCAAGGTCTAAGTCTAGATCTTTAATTCCATCACCATCAATATCTCTATCAAAATCAACTACACCATCACCATCGATATCAATATTTAAATCCGGCCAGCCATCATCATTTGTATCACAATTTATATCACAAATGCCATCGCCATTAGTATCTTGATTAATAGGATTAAAAATTGATCCATCTTCTAATAAAATATTAAATATTGGTTTTCTATTTGAGCGATAATCAATGTTTCTATCAGGCAAACCATCCTTATCAGTATCACAATTTATATCGCAAATGCCATCATCATCTAAATCGATATTTAAATCTGCAACACCATCGCCATCTAAATCTTGATTAAGTTCTAGTCTCGCTAAATACTCTACTCCCATATATGTAGCAAAACCGCCGATGAATAAGAATGCTAAAGCAAAAAGAATAAATAAAGCTAAATTATTAGTCTTCTTAAAAGAAAATATTAATTTACTACCTATCTTTTCAACTCGTAAAGAACCTGGTAGATAAGTTTCATTATCTCTAGTATCAAAGGCAATATTTAATACTTTATCAATATGTTTCTTAGTTACATCAATTTTACCTTCATACATTAAATCTAGTGTTTCTTTGATTTTAGCATCTTGTTTTTTACTATCTAAAAGCATAAACTCTTTTAAGTTTATTTCTTCTCTTTTATTACTTTTTTCAAGTAAGATTTTTTCTTCTTTATCCTTTTTTGCCATAATACACCTTCCTATTTCAATAATGCAAATGCTTTTTTACTTTTCTTTTCATAATTATCTATAAAATCTTTAAATTTATTATCAATACTATTAAGTATCTTTTCTTTTCTCTTACTAGCTTCTTTGAACTCTTTGTTTACTAATGCTTTAAATTCTTTATCACTAATATTACCTGAAAAGACAAAATCATTAATTAATTTACTAATAATTGCTTCATTATAAACTGTATCTTCTTTATCTTTATGTTCTTTTAGAGCATCACTAGCGATATAAAAACCTAAATCATATTTATCTTTAATAGTAATATCTTTTGATTCTTTTGTTTCTTTTACAATAGAGGTCATAGGAACAATATTATTTTTTTCTAAGTATTCCCAAAGCTCTAATGCTTTAATAAAATTAGGTTCTTTTAATATAACATTGGTCTTTCTAATGGGACTACGAACTGGGCTACTTTCTTTTAGACTTTTAATAAATGTTGAATTACGAAAAGCTCCAAGAACATCTCTGATATGTTCGATTCTCTCTTCAATAGTATGTCCATCTTTTTTTTCATTAAACTCATCATTTGTGTTTCCTTCTATACTAACATTTATTTTAAATTCGCCATTTTTTAGCTTAGTTGTACCACTATATGTAACAGTATTTTTAATTTTAGCATAAGACTTTTGGTCTGATTCACTTAACTTATTTTGAACAAACATGTATAGATTATCTACTAGAGATTTAATAAATCTATTTTCATATAAATCTACAGTTTCTTCTCGATAAACATTTAAAAGTTTTAAAGGAATAACTGTTCCATCTTCATGTACTTCTTGAATTAAATTTGTATTTTGAGCTAAGTGTCTAATTGATTCTTCTGTGACAACTTTGGCTTTTTCTATTGGAACAATGTTTTCTTCTTGAACAATAAATCTTCTGGGATTACGAATGATATTATCAAGATAAGGGATACATTCTTCAATCATATCCATCCAAGATGTATCACTTACCTTTTTTTCAATATCTTGTATAATACGAATATCAGAATTAGTTGTTCCAATAAATTTAGTAATTTCTTCTTTATTTAAATTATTTATGTAATCAACTATATCCATAAATCACCTAAATTGTTTTCTTCAAGCGAAGTAAATATGCTTTACATTCTGGAGTTTTATCTGTACCAAATAATTTTTCAAGATAGCTAATTAAACCATCAATTTGATCTTTTATGTAAGCAAGATTAAGTTGTTCAAATTTTCTTAAAATCTTATGAGCAATTAGGTAATCAATAGCTGCTACTTCATCACCACCACAAGCAACAAATGCTGGAACGAATTCTTTTAATTGTTTAACAATTCTGTTACCAAATGCTAGTCTAAAGTGATCAATTACATATCTATCAAGTTGAGCAACTTTTTCTAGAGTTTCATCACTTACTTGATGTTCTTCTGCAGCTTTAGCAAATTGTTCTTCAAAATATTTATAACTCATCTTAAGTGGTTCCGTATCTGGAGCTGCGAATTCTTCACATTTATCATCAATTGCTATTGGCATAGCCCGGTCATATACTTTATCAGTAATCATAAATGTTGAGTCATCGTTATTGATTGTACCAATATACCACATGTTTTCAGGTATCTTAAGTTTTCCTTCATCTAGTTTAACAGGGTCATGTGGCCAGACATTAGGAACAAGTTCAACAACCCAATCCTTTTTATTTGGAAGTTCTAAAATAGATAGCATTTCCGCAAAGTAATATTCAACACGAGAAATATTCATTTCATCAAGAAGCGTTATATATACTTCATCTGTATATTGGGCTTCATACATTTTTTCAAGGATTTCTGTTTCATTGAATTTCTTAGTAAATTCATTGAAATATCCAAATATTTCTGTTGAGTCACGCCATGATGGTTGAACACTAGCAACAGTAGTTTCGTTTTTGGTAAATTCTCCGAAAGCATAAGCTAGTGATGTTTTACCAGTACCTGATATACCTTCTAGAATTATTAGTTTGTTTGAGGAAAATGATGCAATAAATAATCTAATTAAATGAATATCATAATAAAGATGTAAGCGTGAAGCAGCAAAGTTTCTAAATCTTTCACATAATTCATCTAATTTATAATCATTTTGTATTTCTTCCATTGCTGTATCTTTAAATTTAGCATCTACACTACTAAGTTTAAAGAATCTACTTTCGCCTTCTTTTAGTTCGTTTTTAATATTACCTTCTTCATCATATTCAATATTACCTTCTTCATCAGTAATTTCTGCAAATTTAGCATTTTGTTTCTTTAATTTTAAAATTTCACCATTTAGGTTTTCAATTTCTTCGATTAAACGATCTTCTTTTTTAACATTTCTTCTGTATTTAACATATGTTTTAATACCACGATATATCAAAAATATTATTACCGCAAATAAGCCTAATAATAGTATAATTGATAAAATCATTACTACTAATCCTATACCTGTTAAATCACTCTTGTAATCATTAATTACTGTAATGTAATTAACAAAGTTAAACATTTGACCAAGACCACTACCAATTCCCTTAATAATGTTTAATAGACCTTCAAAAAAAGGTTCCATAAACTGTGTAAAAAATTCTCCATAAATATTCATAATTAATCCTCCTTATTCTTTATTACAAACTTAATATTATTTTTTTGCCATTCATATGCATTTTCTTTATTGTTATCAATAAATTCTTGTCTAACAATAATCTCCATATCATATGTAAATATATCCGCATTAACATTATCTACTTCATCATACTCATAAATTATTTTGATACCCATTTTTCTGGCATCATTTAATAAGTCATTATATTCGGCTTCATCTTTAGTATTAACAAGTAACTTTATATATCCTTTTATATAACTATTATCAAATATTTTAAGTAAATTCTTCTTCTTTTTTAAAATACTATTAATAGGTACTAAATAATTAATCATATCTCTATTACTTACTAATTCCATTAATATATCAGCAGTAAGTAATTCATATGAGATTTCCAAAAATTTTGCTTCATACTTTTTAGCTACTTCTAAAACTAATGATGAATCATATTCCTCAAGTCCTGAAATAGTCTTTTTAAAATCAAATTTATAATAAAGCGGCTCGCCGGTGTATAAATAATACTTATTCATACAATCCGTATCTTTAAAATAACCAAAGGCTTTTTCATCTTCTTTAATATTTTTCTTTATCTGTTCAAATAATTCATTAATGGTTACTTTATCATTATTATAAACCTTTAATATATTAGTCTTTTTTAAATACAATAATAAATATTTAAATTTATTTTTTGTATCAATAAAATCACCATCAACAACATTACAAGCAAAATCTAAATAACAAGAAGTACAAATAATCACCGACAATAAAAAGACTTCATTTTTATTTGTTCTTAAAACAGTCATATTATTATTTGTTTTGTAATACTCAATTATTGATTTTAAAACATTATTAATATTATCGTTAGAATATTTAATAGGATTATCTCGATTAGCATTATTTTCAAAATAATAAATGCTAGCATATTTTTCAATTACTGCTTTAGCTAATGATTTAAACTCCTCTTTATTCTTCCATAATTTATTATCATCTATGCATATTATTTCCGCAAGGATTTTAGCATATTCAAATAAGTCTTTCTTCTTTTTTTCTACATACTTATCGATAACATTTAAACTCACTATCTATGTCACCTAACCTATCTTAATAAATTATACCAAACAAAAAAATAGAATGCAATAAACATTCTATCATTTTTTCTAAAATCTACATTTTTAACTTCATTCAATATCGGATATAAGATAATTTAGTATCTTAATAACTTGTTTGTAGTAATTTTCATATTTTTGCTACCTCTTTTTTAAAAGATATCCTTAAAATAAGGATACCATTTTAACTAGTCATTAATAATTTATTTAATTCACTTATACTTAAATTAGTACATTTAGCTACTGTTTCTTTATCTATTCCAGCATTGATTAGATTCTTAGAAATACTTTTCTTGGCTTGGTTATGGCCTTCATCATATCCAACATCATGGCCTTCATCGTATCCCTCAATTTTTGCATTAGCTACATCTGATGCATGATGGTCTAATACA
>CALVYM010000084.1 GCA_944372205.1 uncultured Bacilli bacterium | reverse complement strand
TGGTATTTAGCAAACTAGTCTTGATTTTAAATGTAAAGTTATGTATAATTAATGTGTAAATAAAGTAAAGGAAAGTGAAGTAAATGGACAAATTAAATGAAATATTACAAGAATTAGGCTTGTCTAAAGTGAAATTAGCCAAGTATTTAGGGGTATCAAGACAAATGGTATATAATTATTTAGTGCTTGATTCAATTGATAAGTGGCCAAAAGAAAAGAAAGTTTTATTATTAGAGCTTCTGGATATTAAAGATTGTAGCGAAGAAACTCTAAATAGTATTGTAGTTGATACCGCTTATTTGATGGGAGTGGAAAAAAGATTAAATTCTTCAATTAAGACTGGAGATAAATATGAAAGTGGCTTAGATTTTTCTAATTTAACTAGAGATAAAAAAGTATTATTAAATGATATTATTTTCTTGCTTAAGGAAAAATTAGAAGAAGGTACAGATAGTGATGAAGCTGCTGTAAGATATTTATATTATTTATTACAATCTATAGATAATATACCAGAAATAAAATATTTTTTAGGTTATATGGCTAAATCTAATGGCTTTATCAAACCTGATGATAATGCATTTGATACTGATAAACAATTTATATTTGAAGGCATTTTATATACGGCATTAACTTTATATAATAATGGTGGAGCTAGTAAGAGCAAACTTGCTGATAAACATCAAAAATTTATTGAAGAAATAGAACAAAAAAATGAAGAGAAATTAAGTAGAACGCAACAACTTAATACTGTTAAAGTTCAAGCTTTAAAAGAATTAGGATATGATACAATTGATGCTAGTAATGCTGCTGAATTTTTTGAAAAAATTGCGGAAATTGAAGCAAGAAAGTTATAGGTGTTTATGAAGAAGGCAAAAAAGAAAGACTTAATAACTATTGCTATTATTATAGTTATCTTAGTTATCATTTTATTAGCTATTATCTTATTTAAAGGACAAAAGTTAGATGCTAATAGCTCTTTAGTAAATAATCTATATAATTATTTAGGAAGTAATGATTTAGAAATTTGTAATGGATTACAAGTGTATAGCAATGAAGAAGTAAATTATGATTCATTAGATAATGAAACTAAGTTATGTACTGCGTATAGATTATTAGATGAAGATGATAAAAGTTCTAATGATTATGAAGGAAATGAAGAAAATACATGTTCTATTAGTGATAATATAGTATTTGCTACTAATAATTATGAAGATGATGTATGTACAGTTGAAGAAGTTTCTAAAGATGAATTAAATAACACATATAAACAAGTTTTTGGAAAAGATATTAGTGAAGACGGGGAATTTTTAATTAATTATAATACTGTTTGTTATAATAGCGGTGATAATTATTATTGTGGTCTTGCTGAAACTTATACTAAAACTTTTGGAGCAGAACCACATACATATCGCACTATTAAAGATGCTTATAAAAAAGGTGATGAAATAATAATATACGATTATTTCTTAAAAATAGTTAATGGTGAATGTTATAGTTCTTATGTAAATGGTACAACTAATAATAATTGTACTAATGAACTGCCAGAAAATGAAGATGATTATAATATTGATTATGATTTTTTAAAGAAATATGGTACACTTTATAAACACACTTTTAAACAATCTGGGGATACCTATTATTGGGTATCTAGTATTCCAGAATAAATTCAATTCGGAATAAAGTAAAGAAAAACTCTTTACTTTATTTTAATTATAATGATATAATAGTAATATAATTAAGATATGGAGTGTGTAGTTTAAAATGGAAGAAAATAAGACTAATTTGGGAAACGATGAAGCAACAAATAATATAAATGTTGCTAATAATGCCTCAAATGAAATTGAGGCGCCAGGAACAACTCTAGGAGTTAATCCGCCGAGTGATAATGTAAATACAATTAATAATGAAACGAATAATAATCAAGTAAAATCTAAAAATAATAAAAAGAAAATAATTATTATTGTAAGTATTATTGTTGGTGTAATCCTTCTAGCAATTATCGCTATGCTTATTTATGTTAAAGTAGCATTTAATGCTGGTAAATATTTAGATGAAAAACTAGATGAATTTACAACATCAGTAACTGAAGTATTTAGCGCCTTAAATATGAATAATAATCAAGATATTAGATATAGTGGAACATTTAAACCAACATCTAATATTGCTACTTTTGAAGGCCTTAATAATGCGACAATCGAATTTGAGGCACTATATTCACTTACCAATAATATAGTTGATATTAATTTTGATTTATTAAATGGCACTACAAGTACCTTAAATGGTGAACTTTATATAGATCATGAAACATTTGTGCTTGATTCCACATTATATGAAAATCCTTTATATATGGATATAGATAATTCTAGTGAAATTTCTAATGAAGAATTAATGAATATTATTAGTGATGCTGAATATTTTGTTAATGGTTTTGCAACATATTTTGTAGAAGCCTTAAAAGATACAACTCTAACAACTGAAATTGCTGGTTTAACCGCCAAATACACTTATACTATAGATGATACTAATAAAGAGGCATTTGCTAGTCGGATGAATGAATTAATTAATAGTGATGAACGATTTAAAGAATTACTTGAAGAATTTCTAGGAGAAACTTATTCTGAAGTAAATCCTGAAAATATTGATGATTTTACCTTTTATGTTGAAACTAGTATTCCTTCTGGAGATATTAAAATATTTTTCCTTGTTATAGATGATGAAACTATTTTTAGTGGAGAAGAATTAGAAAGTGGTACGTTTAGATTATATGCTGGGGAAGAACAACTTGCTGATATAACAACTAATGGTGATGAAATAACATTTAAAATGGATATGGATAATGAAGGAAGTATTGATATAATTTATAATGAGAATACTAAAGAAATAAATGGAACTATTACCTTTGATACAGCAACTTTAAAAATTGGTAGTACTAAAGATAATGATAATATGTTATATATTATCTCACTTGAAGATACCTCTTCTGATGTATTTATAGAAATTAGTGCTGATACAAGTGATACTGCTATAACAGGTTACATCCTAATTAAAAGTGGCGAAGAAGAAATACAACTTGATTATGATATAAATATCGAATATGGAAGTAATTTAGTTAGTAATAAAACTTTTGATAATGCTCAAAACATTGAATATTTAACAGAAGCTGAACAAGGACAAATTGAAGAGAATTTAATGACTGCAATTGAACCATTTTTTGCTGAATTAATTGAAAGTACTGCTAAAGATGCATTTATGAGTGATGCTTATGAAATATTTAATGGTGCCCAATCTTACTTTATAAGAGAATCATTAATTAGTGATACTACCTTATTACCTAATGAAGGTGATTCTATGTGTGTAACTATTGCTCAATTAGAAAATGAGTACTATGTTTATCTAAATAACTCATATCGTGGAAAAGTAGATATAACTAGAGTAAATAATACCTATGAATATCGTCTTACTATGAGTGATGGCAATTATATGGTAACCAATCAAACAGAAAATAGTATTTCAACAGATAGTATAACTACTTATAATGAATCATTTACAAGTTCGGAAGTCTGTTTAAATAATTAATAAAAACTATAGTAAAAATCCTTATAATTTGCTAAAATAATAAATAGTGATTGTTATGAATGATGAAATATTAATTATAATACCTTTAAATAAAAATAATGAATTAATTATAGAAGATGCATTAAAGAAACTTAATGCTTTTTCTAATGTCTTAATATTAAATTATTCTAATAATACAAAATTAAAACAAGACTATACAATATTAAATATTGAAAAAGTAGGGGAAAAGTATTTAAAAGAAGTATTACAATATATTCTAGATAATTATCAAGATATAAAAGCAATTACCATAATCAATAATTTAAATGAAGCAGATTTAGAAGATATAATTAATACTAGTAAATCTGCTATAGAAAATAAAGATTCTTTTATAATGGGAGTAAAAGATAAAGCATTTATTAGTCCAATTAATAAATTTACATCATTTTTATATAAATGTTTCTTTAATTATAATATTTATGACTCTTATAGTGGAATTAATGCTTTTAGCCTAGATTTAGCCAAGAAATTAATTAATATAAATATAGTATCTCCAAATTATTTAATTACTTTAATAGAAAATAATATAAATATTAAAGAAGTTAATATAAAAACTATATATAAAAATAATAATGATAATATATTTAATACTATTAAAGCAATATATAATTCCTTTTATAAATATTTTTTAAAACTATTTATACCTTATATAATCAGTCTTTTAATATTTTTAATTATATTTTATTATATAAATTATCCTAATGATTTAATATCGTTATTTATGATTAATATTATATCAGGTATAATCAATATCATAATAAATATAGCTATGAATTACATTAATATATATCGTCATAGTAATTTAGGAAATAATTTTATATATGTCTTTAAAAAGCTTTTAAAAGCATTTATAGGAGGTTTCTTCATATATATATTATATAATTTATTAGATTTAAATTTATTATTAAGTAAGATCATTATTGATATAATACTTACTATTATATTTTATTTAATATTTAAGAATGTAGGTTTTAAAGATGAAAAAAAGAACTAATATTACAATAATTATTATATTAACTATTTTATTATTAATAGAAATAATTTTAGTTAAATTAAATGTATTTAATACTATAGATGATTACATTTATTCTCATGCTAGTAAGATAATAAATAATACTAATACAGCCATTTTTAAAGGTTTTAGTTTTTTAGGTACAGAGATATTTATAATACTTTTTTGTTTAATAAATATAATTATAAACAAGAGTAGGGGAGTAATCATTACTATTATAGTTTTTGCCTCTACCCTACTAAATCAAGCCTTAAAATTAATAATTAGAAGACCTAGACCTGATATTAATCCATTAGCTATTGAAAGAAGTTTTAGTTTTCCAAGTGGACACACTATGATTATGATAGTTATTGGAGGTATTCTTTTGTATTTGTTATGGCAAGAGAAGGGGAGTAGAGGTAAAAAAATAATAATAACTATTATAATAACTATGATTGCTCTATCAGTAATGTTTTCAAGAATTTATCTAGGAGTTCATTACTTTAGTGATATAATCGGAGGAATTACTTCAGGTTTATTATTTCTATTTATTAGCTATTATTACTACTCTTTTAAGTATAAAGTCCCCTACTA
>CALVYM010000083.1 GCA_944372205.1 uncultured Bacilli bacterium | reverse complement strand
CTTTGCAATATACTAGAAAAAATTAAAGAAGATAAAGGATTTATTATTGAATTTGATACTATTGACGATTACATTAATGGTTTAATTAAAAATAATAATAAAGTTACTATAACTATAAATAATATTACAACTGAACCTTTATTATTTGTGTTAGTTCATGAAATAACTCATACTTTTAAGTTAAATAAATTAAAAGTACTAATTATTAAATATTTAAAGAAGACTTTAAAAATAAAAACCAATATAGAAATAAATGAATTATCCGATGAGCTTATCTGTGATATTGCAGGTATTCTTTTAAATGATGAATTATTATTAATAGAATTATTAAATAATCTTATTAATAAATATAAAGGTATTAGTAAATATAAAAGATTCATTAATACTTTTATGAGATTATGGAAAACATCATATGATGGAGATGTTTATTTAAAAGATGTAGAATATTCAATTAAATACTATAATAATATAGGATATGTTGCAAAATATGACAATATTAATTATGTATTAAATAAGTCAGATAACATTCAAAAGAATATTAAAAACTATTTTGATAAATATATTAAAGGTTTAACAATAAATAATATAATTTTAGACCAAGGGAAAAAATTTGCATTTCCAGGATATAAGCAAAATTTTTATAATGAGGTTAAATGTCCAACAATAACTATTCTAAAAGAATTAATGTTTATATTAAATAATCCACAACATCAACCAAATTATCCATTTAATCATTTAGGTAAAAAGAAAAAGCATTCAAATTTAGATGCTTCTGGAGGATTTAATCACTACAATGTTTTGATTGGTATACCAGACAATTCAGGACATATTAAAATATACAATGCAGATTGTATTACAAGAATTAATAAAAACCAACAAGAATATTTTTATGATTTAGATAAAATAAAAGACACAGGTCAGAAGGTCGTAGATATTTAATCTAAACCCATAACAGACGGTTCTGTGTCTTTTATAATAAGTTGAAACTACAGAAACAACTTTAAAAGTCATTTATCAACAATTTCAACTGTTACTAATAATATACTACATTTTTCACAGTTCGTCAACAATATTCTGTTGATAAAATTAAATTTTGTTATAATTCCAAACAAAAACAAAATAAAAATATTATTCTAACAAATAAAAGATACAGGTCACAAGGTCGTAGATATTTAATCTAAACCTATACAGACACTGTATCTTTTAATACGAAAAGAATATTTCTTTTCTAATATTAATATATACTCACTTCTAAATTTTGTCAATCTAAATTTATTAATAAATTTCCTCTTTTGTATTTACAAATACATAAAAATTAGATATAGTTAAAGTATGGGTGGTACTTATGAAAGATAAAATAATGTTAATGCTTGCTAGTGGTGAAAAATTATCTCCAGCTAAGATTAGAGATAATTTATATATTTCTAATAGTGAAAAAGATCGCTCTAAATACGATGAATTAACTAAATGTTTAAAAGAATTAGAACTAGATGGAATTATTTATTATGATACTTATGAAAATAGGTATTTTCTCTTTCCATCTAGTTTTTTATTGTTAGATGTTGATGTTAATAAAAAAGGCCATATGTTTGCGAGTGTGAATAATAAAACCTATGACTTTTTGCTGGAGTCCCTACCTAAAATACTACCTTTTGATAGAGTTGTTGCGAAAATGCATGGGCATCAAATAAAAGTAATAAAAGTTTTAAAACGAACTAATCCTTATGTTATTTGCGAGGTTATGCCAGAATATAAAATTAGAATGGTTGGCAATAATAATATCAGTTTAGATATAGCTAAAAAAAGTATTAAGAATTTGAAAGTTGGCACAAGAATACTAGTTAAGTTAAGTGAAATTAGTTTTCATGATGCTATAACTTGTGAATTTATATCTGAGGTATGCAAAAGTGAAGAATTAGCCCTAGCTTATAATAATGGATTTAGAGTATATTATACTAAAGAAGAATTAGAACAAATTAATTCTTTACCTGATGAAGTAAATGTAAGTGAATTAGATAATTATGTAGATCATCGCGATGAAGTTGTATTTACTATTGATGATGCTGATTCATATGACTTAGATGATGCTATAAGTATTAAAATGCTAGAAGATGGCACTATAAGTTTAAGTGTATTTATTGCAGATGTAGCACATTATATTAAACCAAATACCCCTTTATGGCATCGAGCAGAAAACTTAACTACCTCAACCTACTTTGAAACTGGAGCTATATTTCATATGCTTCATCCTAAAATATCTTGTGGGATATGTTCACTTAATCCGGGAGTTGATAGACTTGCTAAAGGTTATATATTTAAAATTAGTCCTGATGGCGAAATACTTGATTTTAAAATAGAAAACTCGATAATTAGATCAAATAAAAAGATGACCTATAAACAAGTTGATAGTATTTTAAATGGATTAATGCCTCCGAAAAGTTATATACCCTATTTAAATGATTTATTTAAATTACAACAAGTAACTAAAAAAATAGCTAAAAACACCTTAAATGATACAACAATTAGTTATAAAGTAAATGAAGATAATATCCTAGAAGAAACAAATGTTGAAAAATCAAATCACCCTAGCAGTGATATTATTGCTACATGTGCTGTTTTAGTGGGTAAAACTTTAGCAGAACACCTTTATAATTTAGGTTCCTTAATGGTATATCGCAATCATAAAAATACTTATTATGAGGAATTTAGAAAACTACTTGATGGTATAGGATATAAGATTAAAGCAATTGAAAAAACTGATGATGAATATGTAATAAAAAAAGTTATAGATACTTTGAAAAGCAAAGAAGAATTTATGATATTCTCTAGCCTTTTATTAAGTAATGCCTCAAAAGCATATTATGATATCAATAATATTGGTCATTATGCCCTAGATACTCCCGCTTACTCCCATGCAACAAGCCCTATTAGAAGATTTTCTGATTTATTAATTGGGACAATACTAGATAATCAAGCAGTTATATTTAGTGGTGATTTTGATTTGGAAAAATATAAAAGTTATTTAAAAGATATGGCTCATAGGTGTACTATTATGGAAAAATGTGCTGAGAAATTTACTTATGAATACTATGAATTACAAGGAATTAAAGAAATAATGAAGAATTTTGATGAATTTACTATTGGCAGAATTACTAATTTAAATAATGATTATATAACTATAAAGTTAGAAAATGATATTGAAGGAATAATCTACTTAGCAGATTTTGCGGATGGCTTATATAAATATAATAAAAGTAGTAAATATTTGTATCATCCTGATGATAAAGATATTTTAATGCCAGGGATGGCAATTAGTATAAATATAAAGGATTATGATTTAGAATTTCGAAAATTATATTTTTATGGTAATCCACTAAATAGAGAAATTACATTACAGAAAAAGATTATTTAATTAAATAAATTAAAAATTCAATAATTAAATATCTTCTATAATTATTTACTTTATAACTAACTTTTTTAATATCAAAATCATTATAAACTATTATATAATTAATATCATTATTACTAATATATTTCATAAGTAATTTATCATAATAATAACTTTTATTTATTCCTTTATCATCTAATATAATTACATAATCTTTATATAACTTTTTAAAAAACCAATATCTATTTTTCATGATAAAAATACCTATCTATTAATTTTAATACTTTAATATTACTAGCATATTTATAACAATTACTATAAGTCATAATTGAGCAAAATGCTCTATTATGACTTATTTTATTATTATCTAGTAAATATCTTACTTCTTTTACTCTTTTCTTTATTTTATCTAAATTACTTCTTTTTATCTTTATAACTATTCTTTTATCTATTACTTTAAATACATAACCTAGAAAACTAAAACCTTCCCTACAACTAACTATTTTAGTTTTCTTCCTATTTACTTTTAACTTATATTCTTTTTCTAATTTTTCCATTATTATATCTCTAGCATTTTTTAATTTTTCTAAATTGCTATCCATAATAATAAAATCATCCATATATTTTACATAGTACTTCAACTTTAAATCATGGACAATATAATGATCTAATTTATACAAATAAAATATAGATAAAAATTGACTTGTCATATTACCAATCGGAAGCCCTCGTCCATGATAATAAAGAGAAACTTCTATATTATTTTTCTCTTTTATTTTATTAATAGTTGAATTAATATATTCTTTATTAGTACTATCAATTATTTTACAAATCAAATCATATTCATAACTATCTAATTTATCAATTAATAAACTCTTTAATACTTCATGATCTATGGAATAAAAATATTTACTTATATCTATTTTTAATATATAAAACTTATTATTGTTTAACTTTTTTAAATATTTAATAACTAACCTTATTCCGTAATCAGTTCCCATACCCTTTCTTGTTGCAACATTTCTTAAATCTAAATATTTAGTAAGCTTTGCCTCTAGTGCATATCTAGTAACAAAATGATTAATTATCTTATCTCTAACACTTAAAGACATTACTAACCTACATTTAGGTTCATATATTAAAAATATATTATAGTGTTCATGACCTATTTCATTATTATTTAACATATTTATTATATTAGTAATATTTTGTACTTTATTTATTTCAAACTTATCTAATTTTTTCTTATTCTTAACATTCTTAGATATTTCCTGTTCATAAATATTAAGTAAATTAACAAAAGTTATATTATCTTTCATTCATGCACCAAGCATATAACATTTTATTAATCTTTAATAACTCATTTGCCTTACTACTTGCTTGTTTTTCACTAATATATCTAAGTTTATATGCTCTTTCTAAAAAGAAATCTAATAAATTTACTTTTGCTAAAGCTACTATTTGATAATCTTTCTTTTTATCTTTATCTACTTCATAATTAGCTTTAATAACATTATCAAGAAGTATTAATGCCTCCTCATAAATAAGTTCTCTAGATAAATAATCTTTCTTAGGAATAGTTACTAAAATATTCTCTAAAGAGATTATAAAACTCTTAATATTTTTAACAATTAAAAATCTATCGTTATTCATATGCTTTTATCCTCTAAGCTATCAATAACTTTTTCTAATTCTTCTGTACTTAAATTATTTATTTTACTTTTTAATCTTGTTAATCTCTTTTCTATATCATAATTCTTTAAAGCTTTAGATAAAACTATTTTATAGTTTTTATCTATACCTTTATGTTCTTCTAA
>CALVYM010000082.1 GCA_944372205.1 uncultured Bacilli bacterium | reverse complement strand
AATTTATTTTCAAAATTGGAATTAACTAATTCAGTTATAAACTCATATATTTTATCTACAACATAAGTTTCTCCTTTTGGTAAAATACTTTGTAAATAATCTAAATTAAGTTTTTGCGTATCCCAATTAATTGTTTTATATTTATCTAATATTTTTTTAGCATATTCTATATTATAAAATTGACTTAAATTTTGTGGCGGCAAAATAATTGTTGGTTTATGCAATGATTCAGTTTCATATATTGTAGTTAATCCTGGAGATGTCAAAAATAATTTTGCATTATTTATTGATGAAATAAAATCTTTTTGTTGTAATGTTTCTACTTTAATATTTCTACTATCCATGTTTTCATTCTTTAATTCATTTAATATGCTTATTTTAGCATTAGTGCCACAGGTAATAATTATTTTTTCAGATTTAAAAATCTTTAAAAGTGGTATGATTACTGTCTTGATATAAGACTCTCCGTTTCCTATTGGAGAATGTAATCCCCCAACATTGATATGAATATAATCTTCTTCATATGGTCTATATTTTTTTTCAAGTTTACTTTGAATTGGATTAATCCATTTTAAATTTTTTACTTGAGCTAATACTTTTTTAGAAGCATCTGTTAAATTACAACACTTTTGCGCACAATATACGGTTGCATCTAGTGGTAATAATCCTTCATCAATATCAGCTTGAGTCCACATAAATGGTAAACTATCAACAAATATAACTTTTACATTCAAATTCATTAAAATAGTAGCCAACTCAACATCTAAAACAACAATAGCATAGTCTATATTATATTTTTCTACAAAATTAGAAATTTTCTCTTTATCTTTAGAAAATAGCGTATCTTTAAATGTTCCATTGTTAAATATATTCAAATCAAATTCATTTCCACAAGCAAAAAAGTTATATTCATCAGATAAGGTTGTAACGATAGAAGAAACCTTACCAACTGGTCCTAATCCAAAATTATTTGTTCCAATAATTATATTTCTTTTCATTTGAATAACCTCCCATCAATATTCCTAGAGATTTCTATTAATTCATCTAACTCTTTTTTTGTTTTTCCAAAATGAATATATGGATAAATTATTTGTTCTGCATTAAAATTGCAAAAATAATTATCTATTGACTGCATAACTGATCCTTCAAAATCAAAATATTTAAGTCCTTTTTCTTCAAATGCCCATTTGGAAATAGAATATATTATATAAGGACCACTACCTCGTGGTACTTTATCTACTTGCCAAGCATGTAAGCCATATACCCATTCATTATCAAAAGTAACCATATTTCCAATAATAGGTTTCCCTTCATAATAGCCAGTAAAAATTATTGCTTTATGATGTTTTAATAAATTTAAAGCATTTTTTTTACGACATTCTTGTTCTTCTTTAGTTCCATGGATTGCTATATCAAAATTAAACTTTGATGGATCATAATCTATCGTAATTTTTAATTTTTTAGATGCACTTTTTATATTATTTCTTAATTTACTATCTAACTCATCCAAATTCATAACATTTCTTAAAATATGAGTATGCCGACTTTCCATAAATGCTCCTAGTCCTTGTATTGATGATATTTCTGTAAATGATGGGTGTAATGGCATATACATATAATCATAATTAGAAAAAATATAATTAAATATTAAATATATTGCTTCTTTTCTTTTCTTATTAGGGCACTTTTTCACAAAAAAAGGAGATAAATAAGCAAAATATCTATATTTACGTTCTGCCCATTTTTTACCATCTTTATAATAAAAAGGTACAACATAATAAACTAATGGTTCATTATCTAATAATATTTTTATTATTTCTTTATTTTCATAAATTCTAATTGAAATAGGATCAATCCAAACAGGTATATCATTTATATTTCTTAAATCTTTTTCATATTCTGCTGAAGAAATAATTTTTAAATCTAATCCGTTAAATTGCATTATTATCACTACCAAACTTTATTTCATTTAAGAAATCAATTATTTTATTACAATTTTCTTTATTTAGTATAGGTGGAATTGATATTACTGCTAATCTATCAATTAATTCTTTCGATTTACTACATGGATTACTCTTTAAATCGATATCTGTTAATTTATTTCTTTTAAATAATTCATTTTCAAAATATAAACCGTTCCACATTCTTCTTACCTCAATATTTTGTTTATCTCCTATTTCTTTAACATTATTAAACTCCTCTTTAGAATTTAATAAAAATAAAATATTCATTCCTGTATCTCCATTCGGATCAACACTATTTATTAAATTATTTAATTTAACTTTACTTAATATATAGCTACGACTTTTTTGTTGTTTTAAAATAATATCATCTACTTTTTTCAACTGCTCACATAATATTGCAGCCATAATATTATTCATTCTATAATTTTGTCCAAATAAAACATCGTTGCCATTCCAATTTGGAAACAAATCACGTTCTGCACCCATATCTGTATAATTTCTCATTTTTTGATATATTGTCTTATTATTAGTTACAATAGCTCCACCTTCGCCACAAGAAATTTGTTTAAATTGTTGAAAACTATACACTCCTACATCTCCAATAGTTCCAGCATATTTATCATTAATTTTAGCCCCAAATGCTTGACAACTATCTTCTATTAATTTCACATTATATTTTTCTAAAAGACATTTCACTTTAGACAATTCGAAACAACGTCCTTGTAATTGAACAACAATTACTGCTTTACATCCTTTTTTTAATTCTTCTTCTAAATCTTGTAAGTCGAAACCATTTTGCAAATCAATATTTAACGGAATCGGAACAGCTTCTAAACATTTAACCGCTAATGCAGTCGCTAAAAATGTATATGAACTAACTAGCACTCTATCTCCAGCTTTAATATCACATCCTGTCAGAGCAGTTATTAAACCTGATGTACCGTTAGTAACCCCTAATGCATACTTACAATTTACTTTTTTCTTTAGCATTTCTTCAAACTTATCTGTTGTAGAAGCTTTATCACTTGCATATCTAAATATTTTTTCATTTTTAAAAACATTTAATATAGCATTTTCTTCTTTACTATCAAAATATAAACTACCATATTCATTTGGATTTATATAACTCATTTTATCTACTCCTTACTAATTTTTTTACTTTTTCAACATCATTTTGTTTTGTTCTAATTAAGGCATAAATTGGCTTTTCTCTAAACTCAATAATTTTAGGATTATAACTTTTTACCATATCCAGTTCCCATACCTCTTTCTCATTTTGCCATTGAAATAATATTTGATTATCTTGCATTATTCTTTCAAATTCATTTATATAATTTGGATTAGTTATTATTACTGGGAATTTATGCCAAGAGGATAATTGTGAATTTTTATCTTTATAAATAATATATTTTTCATCATTATCAAAATACTCTGTCAATAGCTTAGCAATTGTTCTCTGCTTATCTACTGTATTATCAGCAGTAGCTACTAATTGTTCTGTATTAACATTATCACAGTCATACAAAACATAAGGTAGTAAAAATCTTGAACTATTTCTACTATCCTTATCATGAAAATCAAAATATTGTCTAATATCTTTATCAGAAAAAATTGTCCCTGCTTGACCATATGATAATGCTTTAGATACTCCAAAAGACGTAACAACATAATCACTATATTTTCCTATTCCTAATTCATTTTCTTGTATATTCCATGCTTGAGCAATATCTTCTATAATTATAAGTTCAGGGAATTCTTCTTTTATTGCTTTAATATCTTGTACAATACCATATTGATGTGTAGCTATAAAACATTTTATTTCATTTTCATTAAGTACTTTTCTAATCTCATCTACTGAAATATTATAAAAATCTTTTGGTATGACAAAAATCGGATTTGCTCCAACATTCATTATCGCCTCAAACAAAGAATAACAGCAATAACCATTTATTAATACATTATCTCCAGATTTTATATTTGCAACTTTTAATGCAGAAAGTAATGCTATTGTACCTGAATTAACAATTATTCCGTTTTTAATACCTAAATGTTCTGCTAAAACACTTGCCTTTTCTTCGTTTCTTGTCATTTTATCTTTTTAACACCTTTCCATCTCTACGTAATGTTTTAATTAATGAGCAAGAACTCTTACATAAATTATTATTCTTCCCATAACCTATTTGATTTCCAAAATCATCATGATCTTCATGAAAATCACTCCCTAAAGTCCATTCTAAATTAAATTTATTACACATCATTTCTTGTAAAAGCATTCCATTTGAAGTATCACCCGAATGATATTTTTCTAAACCAATAAGTCCATTTTCTTTTAACAGTTTGAGTAAAGCAATTTCCTCTTTTACATTCAATCTATATTGATAAGGGTGTGCTAATATAGGATACCCATTAGCATTTCTTATTATTTGTAAAGCCTCTAATGCATCAAACTCATAATTTGGGTAAATTGGACGATTAATATCTAAATATTGCTTAATAGCATTTAATTGGTCATTCGACAGTTCTTTACTATTTAAATATACTTCTATTAATCGTGATAATCTTATGTACTTATCACATTGAACATTTTTCAATAAATCATGGTTTAAATACGGAAACTCATGTATTAATTTGACTAAATACTCTTTATTTACATAAGTTCTCAAATTTCTTTTTTCTAACAATTTGTTTTGTAATTCTTCGTTTTCCTCATCATAACCATATCCTAAAATATGTAATCTGATAATTCTTTCATTTAGTTTTATAAATGAAGATAATTCAACTCCATTAATATATTCAATTCCTTTTATATCAGAGTTATTTTTCAATTCTAATGATGATCTTATGTCATCATGATCTGTTATTGATATTAATCCGACACCATTTGTTCTACTCAATTCAACTAATTTCTTTATATCAAACTGTCCATCAGAAAATTGAGAATGAATATGTAAATCTATTAAGCTAGGCATTGTACCACCTCATTTTTAATTATAATCTTAATAGATAATTTAATAAATATCCTAAATCTTTATATACTATAAATAACATTTATATTAAGAAAAAAGTTTTTTAATATTCAGCAGAGAATAATCCTATAGTTCACCTTCAAACAAAAAAGAGCCAACATTTTGACTCACATATACAATCTATAATAATACTTTAAAATATAAGGCTTTAAAGTAGTTATATTGTTATTTCTTCTCTTATAACTTGCAACTGCTTTTTGGTTACTACCACATCATTCGCACTTGCCATACTA
>CALVYM010000081.1 GCA_944372205.1 uncultured Bacilli bacterium | reverse complement strand
CGCCGTATGCCGAACGGCACGTACGGTGGTGTGAGAGGGACAAAGTAAATAAATTATTTACTTTTCTCTACTCGATTGTAAACCATTTTTAAATAAATTGCAATAAACAGTTTATTACTTTATAATTATAGTAGAGGCGTTGTTTATGATGAAAGAAACTAAAGATAAGAAGAAATTTAAAATTCACAAATATTATATTATAAGTGTTGTTTTATTAGTAGTATTTGTTATAATACCATGGCAATATCTAAAATTTAAGCGTAATAATCCACCACTTATTTGGAAATGTCAAAATCTTTGTCAAAGTGGTTTAATGTATATTGAAGGTAATGTCTGTATTTGTACTGATGGCACATCTATAGATTCAGATGAATGGTATAGTTAGTGAGGTAGAAAATGAAAAATGATAAAAAAGATATTGCTCCAAAAGTAGTATTAATTCTAACAATTATTTTCATAATATGTTTTTGGATATATCAGCTATTTATTTGGCCGCAGATAGCTCCAGCACATTGGTGAAATAAAAGAGGTTGTTTATATGAAGAAAATATTTAAGAAAATACATTCGTATTATATTATTAGTATTGTTTTGATAATAGTGTTTATTTTTGTAATACCTTGGATAATACTTCAAATGCAAAGTAGGAATCATAGAATATTGCAATGCAGAAATATTTGTCCTAGGGGAGAAGTTGAAAAAATAGATAATGGAATTTGTTATTGTAGCGATGGTCGAGTTATAGATCCCGACGATTGGGACAAAGAGGTAGAAAATGAAGAATAAAAAAAGTAAGGCTCCAACCATTGTGTTGATATTAACGATTATTTTTATTATATGGGCTTGGGTTTTCTATATTTGGCCAATATTAAATGTTGCCACATATTAAAAAGGAGTTGTTTATAGTGAAAGATAAGAAAAGAGTGATTAAAATAGTAATAATAATTTTAATAATAGCTGTCATAGTATTAATAGGATATAGCGTTTTAGCCCACGGACTAAGGCAATCAAGATGCAAAGCTCAATGTGGTGATTTAGGATTTGATAAGATGGAAAATGGAAATGTGTGCGTGTGTAGTGATGGTAGAAATTTTGAAGTTGATTCATTTGTTGTATATAAACCAGTACTTTATTTATATCCAGAAAATGATAATACATTGGTAAAAGTATCATTTGAACACCCAGAAAACTTAATTGTAACATACCCTAAGTATAATAATGAATGGATAGTAATAGCAAATAAAAATGGAGATTTGTATGATGATACTGGAAAATATTATTATGCACTATATTGGGAAGAAGATAATGCAAAAGATGTCGATTTTAGTGAAGGATTTTATGTAACAAAAGATAATGCTATAAAGTTTTTAGAAGAAAAACTAACTATAATTGGTTTAAATGATAGAGAAAGAAATGAATTTATCATGTATTGGTTACCAATACTTGAAGAAAATGAACAGAGTTTGGTATATTTTGAATTAACTAAATCAAGAGAAGAAAATAATAAATTAATAATAGAACCAAAACCTGATTCTCTACTTAGAGTAGCAATACATGTTAAGAAAGTAAATAAAAAAGTAGAAATCAAAGAACAAGTGTTGCCAACATTTGAGCGAGTTGGCTTCGTAGCAGTTGAATGGGGTGGAACTATACACTAATAATATTGACAAAACAAATAAAAAATACTAGAATAATCACTTGAGTTGATTATTATGCAAAAAAGAAAGTATTTAGATTTAACAACTGAAAAAGGTAATAGATTTTATTTTAGAACGGAATCTTTAATGCCGGTTTACGCAGAATTAGAAGAATTTCTAGAATTTATTACTACTATGAATGATTTGCATTTTGCTAAAAAAATGCTTTTTTCTCATGAATTAAAAGCTAATAATCAAGTCGAAGGTTACAGTGATGATTTAGAATTAATTGAAGATATAATAAAGAAAAAAACAGATAATATTAAAGATGAAGAAAAAAGAGCTAGAATACTAAATTTATATCGGGGATATCAATTTATTTTAAGAAATAGGGTAATGGATGAAAAACATTTAAAAAGATTATACAATATTTTAAGTGATGGTTTACTTGATAGTTATGATATTACTCATATGGGACAAAACTACAGGGAAGCTCCAGTATATATATTAGATGGTGGTAAATTAACGGGTATTTTAGATGAAGGAGTAAATTATCAAATTATTGATAATTTAATTGCTAAGTATTTTGAATTTGTGAATAACTATACTCTTGGAAATACTCAAACTGATGAATATATTAAATCCCAAATAATGCATTTTTATTTTGTTTATATTCATCCTTATTTTGATTGTAATGGTAGAACTTCAAGAACAATGGCTCTGTGGTATTTACTTAAGAAAAAAGATTATCCTTATATTATATTTAATCGTGGTATAAATTTTGCGGGTTCTAAATATGATAAAATAATTAAAGAAGCCAAAGAAACTTATGATATAACATATTTTCTAAAACTTATGTTAGAAACGGTTAAAATAGAACTTGAAAAAGAAAAGGTCATGCAAGAATATGCAAATGCTACCCATTATAAATTTAGTGGCATAGATTATCAAACTATTCTTTATATATTATCAATGAATAATGAATTATCTTTAGCTAATTTTTCTTTAGTGTATAATAGATTTAATGATAAAAGAAAAGTATTAGATATTTATAAAGAAATGATTGAACCATTAATTGATAATAATATCTTACAAGTAACTAGATATACTAAGAAGAATTTAGGTAGTGTTAATAATATGGAGTTTGTTTTAAATAAAGATATAATTCCTAGTGAAGAAGAAATGCATTTAAAAAGAATAAAACTGTAGCTAAAATATGTTAAATTAGATATAATTAAATTATCAAATTAAAATTTTGATAATTTTTTTTAAAAATAATGCAATAAAATAATAAGTTCAAGCATTATTATAGTGAAAGGAGTAAAAAAGATGTATTCAAATATTGTGGTACCATATAATTATGAATATATAAAATTAAGTAAAAATGAAATAGAAGATTGTTTAAAAGATATTGCCTTTGGTAAAAAAGAGGCAGTTAAAAAATTATATGAATTAACAAGTCCTCAAATATATGGCTTTGCTTTATCTATTTTAAAAAACATTCATGAAGCGGAAGATGTGTTACATGATGTTTATATCAAGATAATTGAAAATTCTCATACTTATGAGGAAAATGGCAAGCCAATGGCTTGGATTCTTACAATAACTAAAAATTTAGCTTTAATGAAATTAAGAAAGACAAAACACCATGTTAATATTGATGAAATAATAGAAATACTACCTTCTAAATGTGAGGGAGATACTATAGAAAATAAACAATTAATAACTGCAGCATTTAGTTATATTACAGATGAAGAGAGAAATATTTTAATTCTCCATGTAATTGGTGGTTATAAGAATCATGAAATTGCCAAACTTTTAGATTTACCACTATCAACAGTGTTATCTAAATATCATAGAGCTATTAAAAAGATTAAAAAATTTATGAGTAAGGAGGTAAATTAATGCAAAAAAAAGAAATTAAAAGAAAACTTAATAAAATGGTTGTAAATTCTACACCTAATGTATTAGATGATGTCCTTGCCAAATGTGAAAGTGAAAATTTACTTAAGAAAAAGGAGATTAAGATGAAGGAAAAGCAAAAAAATAAGTTTTTAATACCAAAACTTGCGGGGGCCTTGGTGGTTATTGTTGTTTGTATCGGGGGATTGCTACTTTTTAGAAATCAAAATAGAATGTATGATTCGGAAATTTATTTTGATGTAAATCCTAGTATTGAATTAAAAATTGATAAAGATAGAGAAGTAATATCAGCGGTTGCTTTAAATGATGATGGTATGAAAGTACTAGATAATATGAATTTAAAAGATGCTGATTTAACAGTTGCTGTTAATGCTATAATTGGTTCAATGCTTAAAAATGGTTATTTGACAGTAACTGAAAACTCAATATTAGTATCAGTGAAAAATAAAGATGCTAGTAAAGCTAAAGCTTTAGAAGAAGAAATATCTAATGATATTAGTGCTATACTTAATGCTAGTTCAATTAATGCCTCAATTTTATCCCAAGCCTATGATGATGATGCTAATGCGCAAAATTTAGCTACAGAAAACAATATTTCTGAAGGTAAAGCTAGACTTATAAGTAATATAATAAGTTCAAATATAACAGATAGTAAAGGGAATTTATATACATTTGATGCATTAAAAGACTTATCAATAAATGAGCTTAATTTATTAGTATCATCTAAAAATGTTACTGTTAAGGATACTCAAAAAAACGGTGAAGCTAGTTCGAGTTCATATATAACAAGAGATAGTGCTAGAGATATTGCAATAAATGCTGCAGGAGTATCTCTTGATGATATCAGAGCTTTAGAAGTAGAACTTGATGCTGATGATGGAAGATTAGTCTATGAAGTTGAATTTAAAAGTGGAGATAGTGATTATGATTATGAGATAGATGCTAAAAGTGGAGAAATTATTAAAAATCATGTTGAAATAGATGATGATTATCAAGCTAGCAGTGGTAATAATGCTTCAAGCAATAGCGGTAATACATCTACTAATACACCAGCAACATCTAGACCTAATTATGATGATGACGATGATGATCATGATGATTATGATGACGATGATGATTGGGATGATTATGATGATGACGATGATGACGACGATGATTGGGATGATTAATAAAAAAAGAGTTGTTTTTGATTAACAACTCTTTAATTATTCTAAAAAGTAAGCATAATATTCATCAAATGTTATATCATGTTCATATATATACTTAGCAATATCTACTCCTACATACCGGTAATGCCAAGCTTCATAAGTTGTTCCGGTAATATCTTCTTTGCCTTCAGGATACCTTAAGATAAAACCGAATTTATGAGCATTTTCTTTTAACCATGCTGCCTCAGCACTACTAGCAAAGGTCGCGGAACTCGTATTAGTTCTACTAAATATATCTATTGCTAGTCCGGTTTGATGTTCGGAGAATCCTGGACGAGCAGCTATACTATCGGCATAAGCTTCTCCGGAAGTATTGCGATAATTATTATATACACTTTCCTGATCTTGATAAGTTCTGTATGATGAATTAATCATCAAATAATATCCTTCGCTATTCGCTGCATTCCACATGTCTAAAAAGGCACTATAAACTACCTCACGAACCCTTTTTGATCCAGCTTCCCCCCAAGAATAAGTTTGGGAAACTGTAACTAAATCATTTGGTGCAAAATCTTTTTTTAAATAATAATATTTATTAACTAAAATACTTGTATCAAGTGTAGTATTGGCTTCATAAGTTTCTTCATAAAAATCTTTATCTAAATGAATATTTATATTTCTTACGACTTCTTTAGTAGATAAATCACTAAATTCATTCATATAAGAAATATATTTATCAAAATTTTTATCTAAATAATATTCTTCATTTAATAAATCTATTATTTTAGTATTCTTTTCGTTATTTAAAAAGTATGTAAT
>CALVYM010000080.1 GCA_944372205.1 uncultured Bacilli bacterium | reverse complement strand
TATCTCTAAACTAGAAGTAATCAAATCACTATAAGAAAAAGACTTAATATTGTTATCATCTACCAGTTTAACCACAAATATAGAGTGATATGTCTCTATTATTTCCCCATCAAATTCCACTATTTGATTCCTACTACCATTAAATTTAAAATGAAGTATCTTCCCCTCTTTAGACTTAACTTCATCTCTTACTTTATCTACATTCATCTAGGATACCCCACATACATAACACCATTTGTAATAATACCACCCATACCATCACTACCATAATGCGTCTTTGACAACACTGAAAGTAAATCGATTTCTTTATTCTTAGGGGATAATGCTACAGCACTAGCAATAATGGCAGGATCAAGAGCATGAATATTAATTCTTTTAGGACTAGAAGCAAAGTTAGCACCTGCTTTAATCAAGTCTTCATAAAAAGACTGACAAGCTCCCGAAATAATAATAAGTTTATCTTGATTTCTTTCATACTCTCTAGCTTTAATAGTCGCTTTTACAAAATTATTTGAATTTTGATAACTAGATAACTCATTTTTATTCTTACTTTTCTTAAAAGAATCATGTCCGGTAATTACTAAAATATCTGGTTTATACTCCTTCAAACATGAAGTAATCTCTCTTTCAAAATCATCTTCATCCAAATTTACACCATAAGCTTCAAGATGCATATCCTTATAAAAATCAATACATCTTTTTAAGTAATCCTTATCACCATCAATATGAAGTATTTTCCCAGGCAAATAAAAATATTCACTTCTATCTAAATTAAGCATATCTTTAATATTTTTAACATCATCTCTATCAGAACTATTATCATCTTTTATAGATGAAAGTTCTAAATCATCAAGATTACTATCAGCATAAAGCCTTACATCAATACCTTTAAGATAAGCGATATCGCCTTCTATATTAACTATTACAAATAATATATCGTTATCATAAGAATTCCTAGTTACATAATCTCCTACTTTAAAACCTTTAAACATAAAATTCACCCAGTAAATTATATGTTAAAGAAAAATAATTATGTTAAGATAAAGCATTAGATATATCTACAAACACTTTATAAGATAAAGCCTCGGCTCTAACATTAAGATCATAACCATATTTTTTAAGAACTAAAGAAACTTTATCTAAATCATATTTTTTTAAATTATTTCTTAAAGTCTTTCTTTTATATTGAAAACTATCATGAACAAGTTTTAAGAAAAAATCCTTATCAATAAGTTTTTCTTTATCCTTTCTATTTGTAAAAGAAACAACCACACTATCAACATTAGGACGAGGATAAAATTGATTCCTATCTACAATAAATTCTTTTTTAATATTAAAATAATAGTTTAAAATAACCGTTAAAGCCCCATATTCTTTTTTAGATACCCCACTACAAAACCTATCCCCAACTTCTTTTTGAACCATCATAACAATTTTTTCAAAAACTAAATCACTATCTATTAACTTAAACAAAATAGGTGTTGTAATGTAATAAGGAACATTACTAATAAAATATAAATTACTATAACTATATTTCTTAATATCACTAACAATATCTGCCTTTAAAAAATCATTAAACAAAACATGAACATTATTATAATCTTTTATTTTATCAAAAAGTATATATTCCAAACTATTATCAACTTCATAAGCAAGAATATTACTATCTTTATATAATTCTGCCATAGGAACTGTTAGATTACCACTACCAGGACCAACTTCTATAATTAATGAATTAGGAGAAACTGTTGCAGTTAAAGCTATTTTTTTAACAATGTTTTTATTTTGTAAAAAATTTTGTCCATATTTCTTCTTAAATTTAAATTCACTCATAACGAATCTCCTTCCTTCTATCTGTACAAATACAGGTATTACATTTAATAATGATTATAATAGTACTAAAACAGAAAGTAAAGAAAAAGTCTAAGCTCCTTTTAGTTTCTTAGACTTTACATTATCTTTATCTTTCTCTCTAAACATTAACAATATATCAGCAATTAATAAGCCATATAACATAATCTTTATATATGCTATAAAATTATCAAAAAAGTTAAAATCTATTCCATAACCATATTTCTCGTTCAAAACCATATTAGTATCAAAAATAGCTCGTAAAGCAACACAAATAATTGTGGTAAAAGCCAAACAACATGTTAAATTGTAGAAAAGATTTTTAGTAACTCCCACTTGCTTAAAAGCCATATTTATAATAAATACAATTAATAAAAGAATAAAAGGAATAAACTCAGGTAAAACACCCATAATATTCTTTTCTAATCTAACATTCATTCTAATCAAAATAAATAAAGTAAGACCAAATGCTGCAATTAAAAGAATAAACTTAAAGAAATAAAATAATCCATTAAATATCTTTTTCATCTTAACCTCCTATAACAATGCTTCTATACCAATTTGAAATTTCTACCATCAAGTCTAAAGAATTTTGATAATTGTTCATAACACTAGAATAACTATCTTCTGTTAAATCAAAAAAATTAGTTTTATTATTATCAGTGCTAAAATAATAATGATCAGAATTTTCAATATTGCTTTGAAGATAATCAGTAGAGCCTAACAATGTATCAAGATCAAGATCAACATAAGGTTTTATAATATAAAAATTAGGTAAAGTTGCAACTGTGTCAGTATTAAACAATGACTTAATCTGCATTACTAAGCAATCATTTAATATTTTATTTTTAAAATCTAGAGAAAAATTATAACTGTCATTTATACCAACCTCACCAAGTTCAAAATATTTCATCATATCTTTACTTTCTAGAATTTCAAGACAATTTTGTAATTTTATTTGAACAGTATTAAGACCATAAATATTAAGTGATCCATTATAGGTAGATTGATTATATACATTTATGTTATTTCTAATAGTCTCTAATTTTTCTTCTACTAATGCTTTATTGTTTTGATTATAAGCAGTCATATCAACTTTAGTATTAAGTTCTTGCATATGATAAAAATTTATAAATAATAGAAAAAATGCAAGGCCGAAAATAAGACCTGTAATAGTATAAGCAAATGCACTAGCATAATCTAATAATATTTTTTTCATAGTTCCTCCTCCATTTTTACATTAACATTAAAATGATAATATTTATTCTGCCAATTAGTATTAACAGCATCTTGAGATACATAAATACGTAATTGATAATTATTAGTTTTCCCTGAACTTATAGTTCTAGTATCTAAAATATTGTTTTTAATATCTTTTAAATTACCTTGTTTAATAACTTGTCCATCCAAAGATAATTGATACTTCAACTGAGTTCTAGATAATAATTCCTTACTACTATAAGTTTCATCATCACTAATTATAGAATCTTCTAATAATACATTATATAATGCGTCACTACTACCATTATTTTTAACACTAAATTCATAAGGAGTAAGTAATTTAGCAGTTTCATCATCCAAAGGAATTAACCCATCTTCATCAATAGTATTGCTATCACTATCTAATTTAACTTCTACAGAACTATATTCCTTAACACCTTCACCAGCATAAAAGAATCTATACCAAAGTATTGAAGCTGCAAAAATAAAGGCAAATAAAGCAATTCCAGCTAAAGTTAATAATACAAATTTTTTCATTTTCTAAAACGTCCTTTCTTTTCATTATTTGTTTTATTTTTAACTTTTTTATTATCAACTAATTTATCAGGTTTCTTATCACCAGATTTCAAAGTCTTAATTAATTTATAAATATCATAACCAATAATCATAACCGCTGGAACTATAATAATTGCAACCCATCCTAAAATAGAACTAAGATAATATTGAATATATCCTATCTTAGGAATCCTAAATAAAACTCTACCATATATTTCGTTAAAACTAATTCTAGAAGAATCAGGAGTATTATTATTATCACCTTTGGTTGTAAACAAATATTCTCCACTGCTTGTCTTTTCTATATCAACAATTCTATGAGTAACAAGAACACCAGAATATCTATAATCAGTAGAATTAAACGTTATAATATCACCTTTTTTCAAATCTTCTGGATTATTAACTCTCATATTAACAACAACGTCCAAAACATTAATAGAAGGAACCATAGAAGGACTAACTATTGTATAAGCCGAAAACAAATCCTTCTTATTATTTCCATTTTTTAGATTATATTGTTTATCCACAAAGTTAACAACAATTACTAAGAAAACTATAATCATTATTAAACAAATTGAATACATTAAAACAGTTGCTATAAAATGCAGTGCATTTTTAAGTTTAATCAACCAATCTTTATTAGACCTCTTCAAGTTATCACCCACTTATTATTCTTTAAATAAGATAACACAACACAAAAAAGAAAACAATTATTTTTCTAAATCAATTTTCGCCTTTATAGACACTCTTACACCAAAACTTTTTTCTAAATCACCCAATATAGTATCATCTGCTACCCACATTCTTAAACGATAACTGATAATACTATCCTCTTGTATAGTATCACTATCAAGTAACATAGCTCCTGCCATAGTACCTAAATCAGTACTTTGTTTAAGAGGAGTAAAATGTTTAGGAGCCATTACCTCTTGATAAGAGTCATTAACTTTCTTTTCTAAATATAGCTTAACTTCATCATTATCAAGTGTAGAAGAAGCTTCTTTTTCAGCCGAAACCTCATAATTAGCACTTACATCACCTTCTAATGAAGCTTCAACAGTAAAATCAAAATATTGATCTTCATTAGTCAAAGTTTTACCAACTTCATCTGCCATAGGATAAGCATTAGTAATATTAATACCATTAGTATCTTCAGTATAATTTAAATATATATTACCTGTACTTATTGTATTAATACTTTTATTTTCTTTAGTATAAGTAAAAGTAGCCATAGAAATACCAATTACCATAATAATAAATATAAATAAACAAATAATAATAATAAACACTTTATTATTTGACTCTTTTTTTATAAGTTCATCATTGTAATTTTTATTATCCATAACAACACTCCCTCGCATCCTAAAATAATTGTATCACACTAACTTTTTTTGGTAAAGAAAAAAGTACAGATAAACTGTACTATAATCGTTAAACTGATACATTTCCATAAACATTTATACGCAATTTATAAGTTTGACTAAAATCAGGAAGAACATAATCACTAGCTACCCACATTCTTAAACGGTAATTACGAGCTTCTGTCTTATTAAAATTGCCATTATAAAGTACAAATTGTCCAGCTGGAGCACCCTCTTTATTTAGAGAAGTAACTTGCAAATCGGATAATTTAGTAGGAACAAGAACTTGAGATTCATTTCCACCATTTATATTGGTTAAATAAACCTTCACTGCATTATCAGGTAAAGTACTACCATCTTCCTTAATAGCTGTAATCACATAATTAATTATAACATTACCACCCATAGTAGCACTTACTGTAAAGTCAAAATATTGATTCTCATCATTTAATCTTTTACCAATTTCATCAGTCATAGGTATTGCATCAGTTAAATTAATCCCATTTGTATTCTCACTATAGCTCATAGTCATAGTACCAGTTGTAACTCTATTTACTTTTTCACCAGTTTTTGAATAAAAAATAGCAGCATAACTTACACCAATCACAGCTAAAATTAAAATAATAAT
>CALVYM010000079.1 GCA_944372205.1 uncultured Bacilli bacterium | reverse complement strand
TAATTGCACTTTAAATTAAATATTATCATTTCTAATAGTTTCAATTATATTTTGTTTATTTATTTTTTTAACAGAGAAATGCATTATTATACTTATTAGTAAGAATACTACAATACTTGCTATGATAATAGATTCCCAAGGTATAACATAACCTAAGTCATTGCCGACTTCAAAGGCTTTATAAATTAAAATTGAACCAATTATACCTAAAGGTATGCCAATAATTAATGACTTAACTCCATAAAATAAACTTTCTAATCTAATCATTTTATTAAATTCATGTTTAGTCATACCAATACTTTTTAACATAGCAAATTCTTTACTTCTTAAATTCATATTGGTAGTTATTGTATTAAATATGTTAGTAATACCAATCAAACTTATGACTATAATAAATCCATAAAGGAATATTGCTACTAAAATAAGCATTGATTTATTAGCCCTAACCTCTTTATCAACATTATATACATAAGCGTTAAGAGTGGAATTTTTTAAATAATCATTTACTGTATTTTCTAAATTTTCAACATCACTACTACTAATATATAATCCTTCATAAGTATATGTTAAATTATCCATAAATTCATCACTTATTATAATGTAGCCAGAATCATTATAAAGGCCTTCTAAACCCATTGGTCTTTTATTAGTTCTTGTAGCAATAGGGATTGTGACATTAGAGTTATTAATTATACCACTAAAACTTGTTACATCTTTATAAATATTTATTGTTTTATAGTGATCAGCCTGATAAGTGGAAATATCATCAATAAGTATTCCTTTATCTTTATAATCATTTATATTACCACTAATTTCTTTTATGAATCTTGCATACTCTTCTTTACCTAAAGATATAACTGAAATATTTGCTATTAATTCTTCTTCAGGAGTATCATATCTATTTAGGTATTCTCCAAAATTTTGATAGAAGCCATCTTCACTCATATAATCAAGAGCACTAACTTCTAAAAGAGTTGTTCTGTGCAGAGCATACTTATTAGTATCTGCAAAAGATAATATTTCTTCATAAGATTTTGCTGCTTCATCATTACTATCGGAATTAAGTAAAACTGAAAAATTATATTGATAATCATTATAATACATACCTGTTAATTTAAAACCATAATTAAGAAATGATGATAGAGAAATAAATACTGCAACACTTACTACTAAAGAGATAACAGTTGTTCTATATTTCTTACGAGCTCTTTTTAAGTTTTTATAAGCAACTACTCCGCCGATACCAAAAAGTTTGCTAATTATTTTTGGTGTTTTTAATTTTTTAGGATTAATCCTTATTTCATTATTATTGCGAATTGCTTCAATTGGTGAAATTTTAGAAGACTTTCTTGCTGCACTAATTACTGATAGATAAATAGTAATACTTGCTAAAACTATACTAAATAAAATTGGTATTAAAGGAACGCTAAAAACAAATTTAACATTATTTAGAAAATCACCTAGTAAATAATTAATTACCAAAGATAATATAAAACAAGCAAGTATTCCGCAAAGTATACCTAAAGGTATAGCAATTATTCCAAGGATAAAACCTTCATATAAAACATTTTTCTTAATTTGTTTACTTGTTGCTCCAACACTTGCAAGCATTCCATATTGTTTAGTTTTTTCTGTTATTGAAATATTAAAACTGTTTCGAATTACAAAAATACTTGTGATGATTATTATACCTATTACTACTCCCATAACAGCATAAAGCATCGATTTATTAGTATCACTTAAAGTAATGCCACTCCATCTTAATAATTCATTATTTAAATTATAACTATAATTTTTTAAGGCATTTGAATTTTCTAAATTGTTTATAAATGTTTCATAATACCCAGGATTTTTAAATAATAAAGATACATCATATCCTTGGATATTTTCTGAATTATAGGTAATTGCTGTAAAACCTGGAGCACTGTATGATTCAATACTAGTATTAACACGCTTTATTATACCTACAACTGTAAATTCTTTAGTATAAGTATTAGATAAATATTCATGACATTCATCAATTGAATAACCATCTTCTACAAAATAAGGATTATTTTGATTAAGCACGGAACCATCACTACACACTCTTTTACCAATATCTAAAGTTATTCTATCACCAATTTTTATATTAACTAATGCATTATTAAGTATAGTCTCCGGAATTACTATTTCGCTAGAATTTTCTGGTAATTTACCATCAATTAAATGAATTTTACTATTTTCTAAAGCATTATTGTCATAACTTAATATATATAAATATGGTTTATATTCATTTTCACTACCATTTAAATTTGCAAACCCAAGAATTCCTACTTTATACATAGTTTTAACATAACGATTATTTTCAAAATATTTTAAATCTGTAGTACTTACATTTTCTATAGTAATATGTCTATTTCCATACTCATCTTTAGCATTTTCAACTAAAGTTGCCATAAAACTACTTACCATACCCGCAACAGCACAAATTAATGCAGTTGATAAAACTATACCAATTATTGTTACTATTGTTCTTTTTTTATTTAATTTTAAATTCTTAATAGTTAGTTTATTTAATATATTCATAATTAGTTCCTTACATCACTAACAATTTTTCCATCTTCAATAGTAATAATTCTATTACATGAAGCTGCAATTTCTAAATCGTGCGTAATAACAATAATTGTTTGATTATATAATTCATTAGATTTTTTAAGGAGTGCCATAATTTCTTCACTAGCTTTAGAATCTAAATTTCCCGTTGGTTCATCCGCTAAAACTAGAGCAGGATTATTAATTAGGGCTCTGCCAATTGATGCTCTTTGTTGTTCGCCACCGGATAGTTCATTAGGTAAATGTTTTTTTCTTTTACTTAAACCTAAAGTTTTAATTAAATCATCTAAATAGTCTTTATTAACACTTCTATTATCAAGCCTTGCTGGTAATGTAATATTTTCTTCAATATCAAGTATAGGAATTAAATTATAAAATTGATAAATTATTCCCACTTGCCTTCTTCTAAAAATTGCTAAGGCATCGTTATCCATTTCATAGATATCTACGCCATCAATAAATACTTTACCCGCACTTGGTCTATCAACTCCGCCGAGTAAATGTAAAAGTGTTGACTTACCAGAGCCTGAAGCTCCAACAATAGCAACAAAATCTCCTTTTTCTACTGAAAAAGAAACATCATCAACTGCCTTAATAGCAGTTTTTTCTTTACCATATATTTTTGATAAACGTTCTACTTTTAAAATTTCCATTTAATCAGTCCTTTCAAGTATAGTATATTTATTTAAAGTGACTATTAAATGACTTTTTATTATTTTAGACAAAATTAAAGGAATTATCATAATATTCTATATTTTCTATTCTATATAATATATCCAAATACTCTTCTTCTAAATCCGTATTAGAAAAATATATGTATTCCCCATCTACTATCCAATCATCTTTATTATCACTCAGAAAAGTATAAAATTCCTCATATAAATCAAGAACATTTAAAATAAAATCTAGATTTGATTCAATAGTTAAAGCATCATCTTCTATTGAATCAGCATCAAATATTAATTCTTTAAAATATTCTTTATAATAACTCATTAAATTTTTATCATTTATATAAGATAAAACTACATCTTCTTGTAATAAATTAACAAATTTTTCTTTTATATCATTTATTTCTTTATATACATCTTCAATTATTCTTAAAGAATTATTAAATTCTTTCATATCACTATAAAAATTTTCCATACTTAAAACCATTATAAATTCTTCATTATAATTTAATTCATCAATTTTTCTAGCATAGTATAATATATCTTTCAAATATTCTTTACAAGCTCTTTCTACTACTAAATAATCACCAGAACTAACATAATTATTTAACAAATCATCAATTCTTGAATCATTAATATCATAATTTACTAAATAATCTATTTCAGATAAATTATTTTCGATTTTTAATTCTTCTTTTACAATATAAAATATTACGCATCCAAAAAATATGGCAGCTAGTACAAATATACTTGATAAAGTAAGAATAATTCCTATTGTTAATTTACTGGTTCTCTTCATAATTATCACTACCAAAATTTTATCATAAATTACCAAATAATAACAGAGTAAAAATAATTTAATGTATAAAAAAAATAATTTCCAATATACTATTATTGACAATTACCATTGAAAATGGTATTATTGTCATATAAGAACTCTGTTCAATCCGAAGCTTTATGTTTAATACATGAAAGGTTTATGTAGGAAGAACGGAGTTTTTTTTATTTAGAATTTTTAGTTAATGATGAATCAAAGATACTATTTCTAGATTTAAAACACCAGTGTCTATATGAATCTTTCCAATTATTAGTAAAATCTCCTCGACTACTAGTAGAAACCCCAATATTAAAATTTGGATATATGGTTTTAATATTCCTTAATATATTTTTATATAACTTTTCTTTAGCTATAGTTCTTTTTCCACGCATATTGCTACCCGGTAGTTTCTCTTTATCCATATTATTTAATTTAAAATTCATTGCTCCTAAAATAATATCCATACATTGCAATATAACATGATTTTTAGAATCTATCTCAGCTATATCTTCATTATAAATACGGACATTATTAATACAAAAGAAATCGTTTAAAGCATAAATATAACCTTTGAATTCTCTATTTTTCTTTTTAGTATCAGGTAGTTTATCAAAATATAATTTTAATATTACTTGATCTTTTTCTTTAGGATTACAATAATCTATTCCAAATGCATGTTTTATAAATTGATAATATAAAAGAAAATACTCTTTTTCTTCTTGTTCTTTCGTTAAGTTTTGTGGAACAAGTGCATTTTGTCTAAACATTATTCTAATTTTAATCTTATTATTTCTAATAAATTCAAAAAAATAATCAATTAACTCCAAATACTTATCCAAATATTGTTCGGTAACTTTTGTCCATTTTACTTCTTGAAACAAACCTAATTCTTCCTTTTTAAAATTAAGTTTTTTATTTATCACTTCTAATTCAGTATAGTTAACTAATGCACCACCATAAAAATTACTAAAGTATTTTCCTTTTCTGTGTGATTCATCTGCATAAATTAAATATTGTTTTTTCATTATATCACCATTAGAAAATATTATACCAAACTGTTAATATAAAGTCTATTAAAAACAACAAATGATTGTGACTTTTTGTAAATTTGTAAATTAAATTACCAAATAATAACAGAGTAAAAAAATAAATTTTAACAAATAATATTTATAGGAGGTAAAGATTATGAAAGATATTCCTGAAATGATATCTACAAAAGATAGTGCATACATAAAAGATATGTTTAATTGGAATTATGTAGCATATAAAAAGTTTGATAGTTATTTAGAATCTATTCAAGATGAAGAGATTGCTAAATTAGTTGAAAATTTAGTAGATTTACATTTTAATAATTGTAATACTATTTTAAACTTATTAGAAAGTGGTGTTAAAAATGAATGATAAAGAATATATTATGGATATACTAGATACCGAAAAAAGTATGTCCGTCAATATGACATATGCTTTAAATGAAGCAAGTTGTGATAAACTATATAAAGAATATTTCAAAATGTTTGAAAACATTAATAAATCTGCTAAAGAAGTTTTTAATCTAGCTTACAAAAAAGGTTATTATGAGTTAGAAGAAGATACAAATACTAAAATTAA
>CALVYM010000078.1 GCA_944372205.1 uncultured Bacilli bacterium | reverse complement strand
AAAATGCATGGAGGAATACCCAAGTCCGGTTGAAGGGATCGGTCTTGAAAACCGACAGGTCGAGAAATCGGCGCAGGGGTTCGAATCCCTTTTCCTCCGCCAATTTAGATATCGCGGGATGGTAGCAGTTTGGTAGCTCGTCGGGCTCATAACCCGAAGGTCGCAGGTTCAAATCCTGCTCCCGCAACCAATGGTTCGTTAGTGTAGTGGCCTATCACGCTTGCCTGTCACGCAAGAGATCACGGGTTCAAATCCCGTACGAACCGCCATATGGCTTCATAGCTCAGTCGGTAGAGCAGAGGACTGAAAATCCTTGTGTCGCTGGTTCAATTCCCGCTGGAGCCACCAGAAGATAAACATAAGCCGTAAGGCTTTTTTTAATAAATGCCGTAATAGTATAATGGTATTACAAATCCATGGTAAGGATTAAATCAGTGTTCAATTCACTGTTACGGCACCATATTTAATATAAAAACTACTAGTTTTTTTGACTAGTAGTTTTTCATCTTTTTAATATACTTAATATTATTCCTATTACTGATAATATTGCAAAAACTAATATTTAACAATTTAAAAAATAAGATATTTAGTATTTTACGTAAAATAACTTACTTTTTCTTATATTCCTCTATCTTTTCTTCAATCCATATTGGCAACATCTCTTTTAAGGACAAAAAGCCTTTTCTTGATTCTACTATTCTAGACCCATCTTCTTCAGTTTTATAATAGATATCTTTGATAGATAATTTTATTTGTTTATTTTTCCTATTTATATCCAGTACTTGAGCATAGATAATTTCTCCAATATGAACAAAATCATGAATACTTTTAACAAAATCATTTGACACTTCTGAAATATGACATAGTCCAGTATAATCGTTTTCACAAACAACAAAAAATCCATAATCGGTAATACCTGTTACCTTACATTTAATTATATCACCACATTTAATTTTAGGCATATTGCCACCTTCTTACAATTAAAGTATATCAAATATTTATTTACTTAACAAGTTATTCGTTTTATAATATTAATTGGTGAAGCTTATGGAAGAAAAAATAATCGAAGTAATAGATGGTATAAGACCATACCTTATTTTAGAAGGTGGCGATATAGAATTTGTCAAATATGAAGATAACTTTGTATATGTTAAAGTATCTGGGCATTGTAATAGCTGTGATATGTTAGAATCCGAAATAAATGAAGGAATTTATAATTTATTAAAAGAAGATATACCTGAATTAGAAGGAGTTATCAATATTAATTTATAAGCCAATTTATTTTATCTATAGAAGCGTATTTAGAAATTTCTAAATATGCTTCTTTTAAAAACAATTCAAAATCATCCACTTTAGCAATGATTGATATTAATTTTTCTTCTGATTCATCATGGTTCATAATTGCATCATACAAATCAAAATAATAAGAAGGATATAATAGTCTTGCAAAAAGCATACTATACTCATATGGTGTTAATTTTTTTATTTGTAAAAAACACTTTAATTCTTCTAATACATCTTCATCATTTTGATTTGAAAAAAACATGGCTTTTAAATATTCCGCAATATCCCTAACCTCTAAATCAAAAATAAATGATAAGGGATTTAAAAAGTTTATTTTGTAATTAGGATAAAATATTCGCCGATGTGATAAAGTAATTAAAGAATTAATAGGACTATATTTTAAATTTGTATTATTAACATAACTAATTGCATTTTCTGCTAATCCTAAATAATAACTAAAAGATTCTTGAATTATCTTTTTTTCTAATCCCAATTCTCTTATTTGGTATTCAAAATAATCCATTTTTTCACTCCATAAGAGACTCCAATTATTGCGATATAACCTACTTGATTGATTATTTAATGTAAGTTTATTAGAAATGTTAACAATATCAAAAATATCATATTCTTCACTAAATTTATTAACCGACATTAATATATAATTATAATTATTTACTTTAGTTAATACTTCCCCATTTATATTAACAATTATATTATGGGCAACTATCCCCTTTTCCCTCATGTTAGTACAACATTTTAATATATCATCAAGTTCATCTAAGTTACGATTAAAAAACACAAAAAAGAAATCTTGATTTTGATACCTAAAAAAGTATTTACCATCTTTTTCTTCTATATTTTGAACATCGATATTGTAATAATATTTAATCGTTTCCTTCATATTAAATTATATAAAAAAAATAGGTTTTAATACCTATTTATTAAATTTTGCAACTAATGCATCAAACATATTTTCACAAGCTTTTAAGAAAGCTTCTTTATCTGCCGTAAAATCTACAGGAACTTCCGTTTGTGGACTATCTATAGTTGGAGCACTTGGTGTTGGTGATTCAACTGTAGGTGTTGAAGCCACAGCATCTGACATTACTGGAGTAGCCACTTGTGCATTTTGAGGTGGCTCAGGCATAACTGGTGTTACATTTGGCATTGGAGTAACCGGTTCTTCAAAAGTTTTAGGTTCTGCTACTGGTGTAACAGGTTGAACTGGTTCTACTGCCGGAGTAACATTAGGTGCTGGATTTACCATATTTGTCATGTTAGGCATTACAGGTTCACTAGCAACTGCATCTACATTTGGTGGAGTAACCGAACTAGGATTAACTGGAGTAACCTCTTGATTTACTGGAGATGATGGCATAGCAGGTGCAACAGGAGTATCACTTGATGCTTCAACAGTTTGACTAGCAACTCCAGATGCAACATTACCTACACCATTTGGATTATAATTATTTTTTAATGCTTCAAAAGATGCAACTGGCAACGTAAGTTGCGAAAAGAACATATCATCAGCACTTAAAGCCGGCTCAACACTAATATAATTTACTTGATTACCAGCAATTATCATCCTCAAATACTCTTTAACGGCATTCCATTCATTTTGATCTGTTATCTTAACTAACTTATTATTTTCTAACTTTGATACTAAAATGATAGGAAGCCCCATTGTTCCATTCATTTCATTATCAAGTACAACATAACTAGCATTCGCTCCATTAAATGCTGTAACTAGAGGTTTTTCCAAACTAGAACCTGATACTAAACTTAATTTTATTTTTTCCACATTAATCAATCCCTTCATTTATTATAAATTAATTATAACCTAATTATTATTTTTTTTCAACTATTCTTTTAATAATAAAATATTTACAATCATATGCACAATTATTTTTTATATAATCATCTATTTTACTATAATCATTTATAGGTTTAAAATATCTATTATTTTTTTCATTAAACCCTTTAAGCCTTACTTTACCATATGCATAATCCCCTAAAATATAATCAAAATTATCAAAATAATCAGTAATTTTTCCTTCTAAATCTTCTACACTTAAAGCATCACGATAATTTTTTATTACTTCATATTCTTTATTATCAATCAAAATACTATCCATAAACCCTCCTTAAATTACAATAAATGTAATAATTCCAACAACCATAATAACAGTACAAATAATACTCATAACAAGTAATATATCTACATATCCATTACCACTAGTCACTTTATTTTGTTCTCTTTCTATTGCTTCAATAGCTTTATCAAGCAAATATTCTTTATTTATTGCATTTTCTCTAATTTTAAAGTAATCATATACTTGATGATTAACTCTATCTATTTCACTAGCATCCATATTATTTATTTGATCCATACTATAATTTAATAACTCATATGCCTTAACATTTAAATAATGTTTTTCTCGAGGTACTACCACTTTAACATTTTCTTTCATTTGTTTCTTAAAGTAATTATCTATTTCCAAAACATCATCAGCCATCAAAAAATTATAAGACACTTGCAATGGATTGATAGAATAAGGTGTATATAACAAACCATAAAAATCTTTTACTTCCTTTTCTTTTAAATTATAATTCATTTTTTTTGCAATAAACATATCTATTAATTCTTTTTGAACTTCTATAAAATACGGATTTTTAATTTTTATTATTTTATTTTCATTATCTTTTTCGAAGTCATAATATACTTGTAAATCTGAAAAGAAAATATCCAAAGAATTTTTCGAATAACCATATTTTGCTAAATTATTTTTAAGTAATTCTTCATCATTAATTACCATAGGATTAACAATATCAAGTTCACTATATATAATAATAAGCAACCTAATTACAACAACCAAAAAAGAATTATAAACAATCCCTTTTGGATTATCTACGCTATTTAAGTAATCATTAATTGCTTTAGTAAATGCTTCATTAATAAATACTTGCATCAGTATCACCCTACCATACATTATATCACAACTTTTATTCCAAGGGAATAGATATTTCACGACTTTCAAGTATTGAGCCACCATAAATATTAGGAACAGTACCATTTATAACTTGAGAAGCAATTAAGCAATCATATTCTATAGACAATTCATCATCGGTAACTGGACTAATTAGCTCCTGACTTAATTTAATTGTTACATATAATTCTACTAAGGCATTATTAATACCATATTCCGTTATTTTACTTTTAATATTAGTAAGTATTGAACCAACAAAATTAACTTTCATATATATTTTGGGACCTAAATTACTCATTAAAGCATAATCACTAGCAACAAACATAGGTAATTCTAAAACTAATCCATGTTCATTAGTTTTAATATTATTATCCCTAATATCTTTAAACTCCCCTTGTTCTAAACCACTTACCAAACTTTCTAATCTAGTTGATACTATATCTAATACTAAATAAGCTTTTTCTAAATTATAATCAACATATAATATTTCCCCCTTAGCATTTTTATTTATAATTAAAATATCTTTTAAAATATCATCATCAAGTATTTCATAACCAATATTCATACTTAAAAAAGATTCCATAAATTTATTTATTTTAGCTTCTGCTACATCAACTATTTTGGGACTAACCAAAGTATTATACCAAATAAAAAAGAATGTGGTAAAAACAGAAATCAAGAAAACAACAAATATAATTAAACTTGATAATCTATAATTCTTTCGCATTCTTATTCTATTCATAATAAATATTATGTTTTATTCCATAATTAATGAACGAACAAATAAAAATATACCTACTAAGAAACAAATTATAACTAACACAATCAATATCTTAATAACAATGTTTAATCCTTTATCAGTATCATCTTCATCTTCCGCAAAATCATTTTTTTTAAATAAACTAGTTGTATAAAAAGAACTATCCATTGTATCATCTTTTACTTTTTCCACTATTATATTTTCTTCTTTTTCTTCTTTAACATCTTTTTTTTCTTCAGTTGTTTCTTCAACTAAATTTTCAGACTCATTTTTTTCTTCTACTTTTTTAATTTCTTCAGTCATACCTTCATAAACTTCAGTATTATCACTACCTTTAAGTTCATCAAGAATATCAAAGGCATCTTCTTTTGCTTCTTCATGAGCATTTTGCCCTAACTTTTCAGTTATTTCACTAATCTTTTTTTCATTAATACTAATTGTATTAATGAGTTCCATTAAATCTTCTTCCGCTTTACTTGGTTCTTCTTCTTCATGTTGTTCATCTATATGTAAATTACTTAAAATATCAAATTGTGTATTTCTTAACTTTTTAGCTCTAGCTTCTTCATAAGTCTCCGGAAGTTCATCTTTAGCTTTCTCTAAAACCACATTTAAATCATATTCCTTGGTAGGTTCACTATCTACTTCTTCTTCCTCCTCTGGAATATCTATTCTTATGCTCTT
>CALVYM010000077.1 GCA_944372205.1 uncultured Bacilli bacterium | reverse complement strand
CAGAAAGTATCTCATACTATCAATGGAAAGATAAGTATGAAAAAGATTTAAAAAGTAGTAATTAATATATATTAGCAGTGCCACCCTAAACTATATATAAATAAAGGCATTTTATCATAAAAAAAATCGTCCCTATACTAGCAGACGATCTACTACTCAACCAAACTTCGGTTGAATCAGAATAACACGATACTACTATACTGCACTTGTGTCATCTGACAATATAATAATAGCATATTTGATATGTATCCGCAACATATTTTGACAAGATTAAAAAGAGAGTGTAAAGTTTATGATAAATTTCTTAATCTATATGATATAATTTTGTAGTGGAGGAGAGATGTTTATGAAGTTGGTAATTAAACACTTAAAAAAGAACTTTGATAAAAAAGAAGTTTTGAAAGATATTAATTTTGAATTTGAAAAAGGAAAAATTTATGGCTTACTTGGTCGTAATGGTGCTGGTAAAACAACACTTTTTAATTGTATAAATGAAGATTTAGATGTTGATGCAGGAGATTTTTATATAGTAGATAATAATAAACAAAATGCAATAAAACCTGAAGATATAGGTTATGTTTTATCAACTCCTAATGTACCAGAGTTTTTAACAGGTAGAGAATTTTTAAAATTCTTTATTGAGATTAATCAAGATAGAATCAAGAATGTAAAATCTACTGATGAATATTTTGATTTTATGAAAATAGATGAAGAGGATAGAGATAAATTATTAAAAGATTATTCTCATGGTATGAAAAATAAAATGCAGATGTTAGTAAATATTATCGCTGATCCGAACGTGCTATTATTTGATGAACCTTTAACATCATTAGATATTGTAGTTCAAGAGGAAATGAAACAGATGTTAAGAGAAATTAAGAAAGACCATATTATTATTTTTTCTACTCATATTATGGAATTAGCATTAGATTTGTGTGATGAAATAGTTATACTTAATAAAGGTGTGTTAGAAGAAGTCGATAAAAATAATTTAGATAATAAGCAATTCAAAAATAAGATAATGGAAGCATTAAAGGAGGAATAAATGTTATGATAAAATCATTTATAACATCCTTTAAGTTAAGAAATACATATAGAGCGAATAGTATTATTTACTCTATTAAACAATTTCCAATCATCAATAAAATATTGCCTAATAGTTTGTATAAAAATAAAGGATTAAAAATATTTGCTAATATAATTAGTGTTTTAATGGAATTTATATTTACCTTTTTAGGAAAAGCAATATATATATCATTAATGGTATTTTTAATGGCTTCCGTTTATAACACAAATAATGCGAATACTTTTCTGCATATATTTACTTTTTTAACAATATGTGGAGCATTCTTAAATACATATATGGCTAATCCAACAAAAGATAAATATTATGCAATAGTTCTTATGAATTTTGATGCTAAAAAATATGGCTTATCTAATTACTATTATCAATTATTACGAGTTATAATTGGATTTATGCCTTTTACTATTTATTTTGGTATGATGGCTAATATACCTTTGTGGTTATGTATATTGTTGCCTTTCTTTGTAGTAGCAGCGAAATTAGTAATAATGGGCTATGATATGCTGGACTTTAAGAAGAAAGGGAAGGTTAAAAACGAGAATATTCCAACATCAGTAGTTTGGGGTGTTGTTGCTATATGTGTGTTACTTGCTTATGGTTTACCTGCATTAAATATTGTTATTAATCAAACAATTTTCTTGGGTATTTTCGCAGTAGCAATATTACTTGGAATCTTTTGTATAATGATAATCAATAATTTTAAAGATTATAGAAAAATGTATAAACAAATTCTTACAGAAACAAATGTGTATGCAGTAGAAAATAATAGTGGTACTAAAGTAATGAAAGAAAACAGCTTAAAACAAATTGAGTTAGATAATAGTTTTACAAGTAGTAAAACTGGGTTTGCTTTTTTCCACGAATTATTTGTTAAAAGACATAGTAAGATTCTTACAAAAGCAGTAAAGAAACAATCGGTTATTATTTTATTAATATTTGCAGTATTATTTATTCTAATAAAAATAAATCCACTCGTTGCAGAAAGAATGAATAGAATATCACTTGTATATTTACCTTATTTCGTATTTATAATGTATCTAATTAATAGAAGTTCCTCTGTTACACAAGCAATGTTTATGAACTGCGATCATAGTATGCTAACATATAGAGTGTATAGAACGCCAAAAGTTATATTAGGGGTTTTTAAAGAAAGATTAAAAACATTAATTTTAATAAATTTATTACCAGCAATATTGATAGGTGTTGGTTTAGCAATGGTATTGTATTTATCAGGAGGAACTGATAATCCAATGAATTATTTAGTTATAATTGTATCGATAATTGCAATGAGCATATTTTTCTCTGTTCATTATTTAGTGTTATATTACTTATTGCAACCATATAATGCAAGTACAGAGATGAAAAGTAGTACCTATAAAGTTGCTCAAGCATTAACTTATCTTGTGGTATATTGGTTTATTGGAGTAAGAATACCAACATTCTATTTCGGTATAGCAATGAGTATATTTTGTATTGGATATTCTTTGATTTCATTATTTATTGCATATAAGTATGCACCTAAAACATTTAAGTTGAGAATTTAAAAAATAATAAGGAGGTATAATTGTGGAATTTTGGATAATCATAGGTGGAGCATTACTTTGTTGTGGTGGTGCTGGAGCAGGCTTCTTTTTTAAAAATAAAAAAAAGAATAAAAAATAAATTTTAAATTATGTTTTATCAGTCAGTTCTATATAAGGACTGGCTTTTTTAGTGTATAATAATATTATAGTTAAATTAATACATATGTTAAAACTCTTTGACAAACTTCCAAAGGACTTATGTAGAAATGTTAAGTATATTTATTTTATAATTATCATCGAAAGGAGAAATATATGAAACTCGGAGAAAATATTTTAAAGTTAAGAAAACAAAATGGATTATCACAAGAACAATTAGGAGAACAGGTTGGTGTAACAAGACAAACAATTTCTAATTGGGAATTAAATGAAACAACTCCTAATCCAGAACAATTAAAATTATTATCAAAAGCATTAAATGTAAGTATTGATGAATTATTAGATAATGATGTTAAAAATGTAGTAATAGAAAAAGTATCTAATACAGAAAGATTAGCAGGAATAATTATAAAGATTTTAAAAGTATTTGCTGTCTTGGGAATTATATATGTTATTTTAATTGTTTTAGGAATAATTTTATTTAAGGTTTTTCCAAACGAAAAAGTAACAACTGTAAATGAAATAAAGTCTGCTACATTAAATTGTTCTATTGAAGATAATAATTATACTATTACAATAGGAGATGATAATTATTTTGATTGCCCTGAATGTAATAAAGAAATGAATGTATATTTAAAAGATATAACCGATTGGGCAAATATTGACCACAGTATAGAAAATATTGAAAAATATTTTAAAGATAATGGTGGAACTTGCGAAGATTAATTTTGATTAATCTTTTTTTATGTCACTTACTTGTCATTTTAGTTATCATATAATTAAAACGACAAAGGAGGAAATCAGATGGAAATATTAAGAGTTGAAAATCTTTCTAAAGTATATGGAAAGGGAGAAAATAAAGTTGTTGCTTTAGACAATGTATCTTTTTCAGTAGAAAAAGGTGAGTTTGTCGCAATCGTAGGAGCAAGTGGTTCTGGAAAATCAACACTTCTTCATTTAGTTGGTGGAGTAGATAGACCAACAAAAGGAAAAGTCTTTATTGATGGTAAAAATATTTATGCAATGAATGATGATAAACTTGCTATTTTTAGAAGAAGACAAGTGGGATTAATATATCAATTCTATAATTTGATTCCTATATTAAACGTAGAAGAAAATATTACTTTACCATTAGAATTAGATAATAGAGAAGTTGATAAGAAATCATTAAAAGAATTATTAGAATTACTTGGACTAGAAAATAGAAGTAAGCATTTACCTAATGAACTATCTGGAGGACAACAACAAAGGGTATCTATTGGTAGAGCTTTAATTACGAACCCAGCTATTATTTTAGCAGATGAACCAACAGGAAATTTGGATTCTAAATCAAGTGATGAAATTGTGGCATTATTAAAGAAATCTAACAAAGAATATAATCAAACAATTATCATGATTACTCATAATATGGAAATTGCCAAAGAAGCTGATAGAATTATCAAAATTGAAGATGGAAGAATTGTAGAGGAGGATTAGGTATGAAAGTTTTAAATAAACTATCATTAAAGAATCTTCTTCTAAATAAAAAAAGAAGTGTAGGTACTTTAATTGGTATTGCATTATCGGTTGCTTTAATATGTGCAGTAGCTGGAATGTTTATCGGTCTTCAAGATGCTTTAGTTCAAACAACAATCCAAAGTCAAGGTAATTATCATATTGAGTTGTTTAATCAAACTGATGATGATATAAAAGTTTTAGAAAATAATCGTGATATAGAGGAAATAGAGGTTCTAACTGATGCTGGTTATTCAGAATTTGATATGCCCACAGAAGAAAGACCATACATTCACCTATATTCTTATGATGATGAAAAAAGTTTTGCTAATTTAACAGTTGATTTACTAGATGGAGATTATCCGAAGAATAGTAATGAGATCTTAATAAGCGAAGAGCTTTATTTACTTGATAAAGATAAATACGATATAGGTAAAGAAATTACTTTAAATTATGGTGAAAGAAAGACATTAGATGGATATACTATGACAAAAGAAAATCCATATAATGAAGATGAAGTAATCACTAACTCTACGGAAGAAACATTTACTATTGTAGGTATTATGGATAGAGATTATGGACTAGATCCACATGGAGATCCTGGGATTGGCTGTCTTACAGTTGATTTAGAAAATAGTATTAATAACAATCAAAGTGTTTATATTCGCATAAAAAATCCAGCAAGTTATGAAAAAACATTTTCAGAAATTTTAGGAACTACTTTTACCAATGACTCACCAACAACAACTGAAGAATATAGTATTAATGCTTCATTACTTAGATGGCAAGCATTAAAATTTGATTCAAGCACTACAACAATGATTTATTCTATTATGTCAGTTTTACTTGTAATCATTGTTGGAACAAGTGTATTTTGTATAAAAAATTCTTTTGATATATCTGTAATGGAAAAGAAAAAGAATTATGGAATGCTTGCAAGTGCTGGAGCAACGAAAAAACAAATAAAAAAGAATGTTATTACTGAAGGATTAATGCTCGGTATTATTGGTATCCCAGTAGGAATTATAGTAGGTTATATTGCAGTCTTTATCTTAACTATCATTGTAAATGGTGTAATTGGAGATTTTATTACAAGAAATGTAGAAATGAGATGTATTATTTCATGGCTACCAATTTTAGTATCTATCATTCTTGGTGTAGTAACTATTTATTTTTCAAGTATTAGAGCAGCCAAAAAAGCTAGTAAAGTAAGTCCAATAGATTTAATCAGAAGTAATGATGATGTAAAAGTTAATAAAAAGAAATTAAAAACACCATCTATTATTAAAAAGGTATTTGGTATTGGTGGAGTAATTGCTTATAAGAATTTAAAAAGAAGTAAAAAGAAATATCGTACAACAGTAATATCTTTAGCAGTAAGTGTGTTTGTATTTATTAGTATGAATACATTTATGTATTATACTTTTAGAGTAACGAGTACTTATTATGATGATTTAGATTACAATGTAATGATTACATCAAGTTTTGAAGATACTCCAAAAATGGAAGATGCTTTAAAAATAAATGGTACTGATGATTATACAATGTTATATCAAAGTTCTCTTACA
>CALVYM010000076.1 GCA_944372205.1 uncultured Bacilli bacterium | reverse complement strand
AGGTGAGATTCTGAAAAAGATTATATATAGTTTGTTTTTATTTTTATTATTTCCAATGATTTCTATAGCGGCAAGTTATGATATAGAAGGATATTATATTAATGTTGAAGTTTTAGAAAATGGGGATGTAGAAGTTGAAGAAATATTTTTAGTTGATGGAACAATGAATGGTTATGAAATTAATTTAAGTGCAAATAGCACTAATAGTTTAGTATCTGCAAGTGCTATTAGTAATGTTTCTGTAGCTGGAGCTAATCTCGATAATATTTCTTTTGATGCTTTTGATGAAGACTTTAATGATTTTACTTTAGTTAATTATGCGGACGTGGGTGATTCAGAAAAATATACAGTAGATAATACATATAATGGTGTGAGTATAAAAATGTATTATCCTATTAATAATGAAAAAATAACTTTTAAGGTTAGTTATACTTTAGAGAATGCAATTATTTTGCATAATGGTTTTGCGGAATTTTATTGGAATTTCTTTAGTGGAGAGTTACCTGATGAAATAAATGATTTAAATATTCGCGTTATTTTGCCGGGGTTAGATGATAGTGATTATTTTCGTTTTTGGGCACATGGTCCATTATCTGGAGAAGTTCATGATTATAACTCTAATACTAATAATATTGTTATAGCAAGTATTGATAAATTAGAGGCGTATGGTATTTTAGATATGCGTGTTACTTTTATAGATTCCTTAGTTAATACAAGTTTAATTAGTAAACATAGTGATGAGGCATTAGATGATATAATCAGTGAAGAAGAGAAAATTGCTAATGAAACTAATGCTTTAAGAAGGGAAGTAAAAGCCAAATGGAATATTGCTCTTTTTGGAACAATTGGATTTTATATTTTATTAATTATTGGATTCATCTATGTTTATTTTAAATATGATAAAGAATTAAAGTCTGATTTTAATCATAAATATAATCGGGATTTTATTGATGATTATAATGTTGAAGTTGTTGATTATTTGATGAATCATTCGGTTACTGAAAATGCCTTGAGTGCTAGTGTGATGAATTTAATTTATAAGAAAAATATTAAAGCAGAAGCAATAGCTGATAAGAAAGACAGTTATAAATTCACAATACTTTCCCGGGATAATTTAAATGATACTGAAAATTCCTTAGTTGATTTTTTGTTTACAACTGTTGGCGATAGTAATACTTTTACTACTATGGATTTAAAGAAATATGCAAGTAATATGGCAACTTGTAGAGGATTTATGAGTAGTTATACTAATTGGAAAAATAAAGTAACTAAAGATGGCCAAACTCAAAATTTTTTTGAAAAGAAAAGAAATTATGTATGGATACCTTTTGTATTATTAATTTATTCAATAATTTTACTAATATTTATATCAAGTAATAATATTGAATTGTTTATAGGTATTCTTACAATATTTTTTGCTATAATCTTTATGATTTATGCTATTGCTTGTACTAAGAAAACTAAAAAAGGAGTTGAGCATTATGCTAAATGGAAGGCTTTTAAAAATTTTTTAAATGATTTTGGTAATTTTAGTATTAAAGAATTACCTGAAATTGCATTGTGGGAAAGATATTTAGTTTATGCAACAGTTTTTGGTCTTGCAGATAAGGTGGAAAAAGCAATGAATGTTAAAATTACAGAATTTGGTAATGTTGATTCTGCCGATTATATTATGTTTACACATAATCATAATATGCATATGGCTAGTATTATATCTTCATCAATGCATTCAGCAATTAATTCTAGTCAAGTATCAATTAATAGAGCTAATGCCTCATCTTCAATGAGCTCTGGTGGCGGCTTTGGTGGTGGCTTCTCTTCCGGCGGCGGTTTTGGCGGCGGTGGTCGCAGCGGCGGTGGTTTTTAAAAAAAATACTTGACAAATCGCAGATAATATGTTCTAAATTTTTGGAGAACTAACACAATTTTTAACGAAAAACACGTGTAAAATAATGTAAAACTATGTAAAAGTTTACATTATTTTTTATGCCCATTTTTTGCCGTATTTAAGCCAAAAAAATTAAAAATTAAAAATTTTTAAAAAAAACTTCACTAAAAAAAAAGACTTTTGATAAAAAAAAGCGAATGTATATAGTGAAGGGAGATAAATAGGTATGAAAATAGTCAGACAACGAGATTTTAAAGATTGTGGTGTATGTGCACTTTCATCAATTATTCAACATTACGGTGGTTATGTTTCATTAGAAAGAATTAGACTTGATGTAAAAGCATCAAGTGATGGAACTAATGCTTTTAGTTTGATTGAAGCTAGTAAGAAATATGGCTTTGATAGTGTTGGGCTTAAAGTAAAATCACTAGATGATAAAAAAGTGAAATTACCTGCAATAGCACACATGAATTTAAAGAACGGTTTTCAGCATTTTGTGGTTGTTTATAAGCTTACCAAAAATAAAGTAGTATTAATGGATCCAGCTAAAGGTAAGGTTGTAATGAGTAGGGATGAATTTAATCGTAAGTGGAGTAAAACTATTTTAATAATGTATCCGCGGATGAAGATTATTTCTTTTAATAAAGAAAATAATTTAATTAGTATGTTTTTAAAAGTTTTGCTAAGCGAAAAAAGATTGCTTCTTTATATAATTGTGGCAAGTATATTTATGATGATTTTCACTATTGCTAGCAGTTATTATTTTCAAGTAATGATTGATAGTATAACTAGTAATTACTATGTGGCATATTTAAGATTGTTTGCGGTAATATTTGGGGTTATTGTCTTATTAAAATTATTATTTATGTATTTTAGGAATTATTTGGAAAATCATTTAAATAAAAATATTGACTGTGTTTTAAATGCTTCGTTTTTAGAACATACCTTTAATCTTCCTTTAGAAATCATTCTTAGTAGAACTAGTGGAGAGATTATAACTAGAGTAAATGAACTAGGTAATATTAAAAGTTTATTTACAGAGATATTTATTTCTTGTATATTAGATTTTCTACTAATGTTTGCATCAGTGCCTTTATTAATAAGTATAAGTAAAGATTTGTTTTTAGCCCTTTTTCTTTGCTTAATCTTATATCTATTTATTGGTTTAATATCCAGTAAAATAATATTTAAAAAGGCATATCATAATATCGAGTTAGAAGCAAATTTTAACAATGATTTACTTGAAAATATTAATATGATAAATAGTATTAAAAATCTTAATGTAACAAATTCAAGGTTAAAAAAGATTGAAGAGAGTTTAAGTAATTTTTTATATGATACTTTTTTACTTAGTAGTTTTTTAAATAAAGAAAAGACTCTAAAAAATTGGATTAGTGAAGTAGGCTTTTTTGCTATTAATACTTGGGGTTTTTATTTAATATTTCAAGGAAGATTAGAAATAACAGCATTAGTTACATTTAATACATTATTAGGTTTTTTCTTAGATCCAATTAAAAATTGCATAGATAGTATACCAAAGTATAATTACTTGAAGGCTACATATGCTAAAATTAATGATTTTTTAAGTAATGAACAAGAAAAAATGGGTAAAGCCATTTATTTAAAAGATAATAGTATTAAAATGGAAAATATAACTTATTCATATAATGATATAAATAATATATTAAACAACTTTAATTTGCAAATAAAGGGAGGTGAATTTGTAGTATTTAAAGGACAAAGTGGTTGTGGTAAATCAACGCTTTGTAAGATGCTTGATAAATACATTACAAATTATAAAGGGGATATTTTAATAGGTTCAATTAATATTAAAGATTTAAGTATAGCAACAATTAGGAAAAATATATTGTATGTTAATCAAAATGAAAATATTATTACGGATACTATTAGAAATAATATATTACTTGATAGAAATATATCAGAAAAAATATTTTTTAAAATATGTAAGTTATGTGCTGTAGATGAAATAGTTAAAAGAAAACCTTTAAGATATAATACCATTATTGGAAATGAGATTGGTAATATTTCAGGAGGTGAATTACAAAGAATTATTTTAGCAAGAGCTTTGCTCAATAATTTTCAAATACTAATTTTAGATGAGGCATTAAGTGAAGTTGATTATAAGATGGAGGAAAAAATCATGATGAATATTCGAAATTATTTTAAAGATAAGACAATTATTTGTATTACACATAAAAATCATGATAAGTTATTTGATAGAGTAATAAATGTTGGTGATTATAATGAGTTATGATGAATTAATACACATTAAATATCATGTTTATCAAGTATTTATTATTTTAGTAATAATAGCTTTAATTATGAGTTTATATACTTTAAAAATAGAAGTATATGATGTTTATAATACTAAAGGTTATATTAAAAATTCTAATTTAATTATAAATATTCCAATAGATTACTCTGATACAATTATAAATGGTGAATATTTAGTAATTAATGATGAAAAATATAATTTTGAAGTTAAAAATATTAGTGATGTTTTATTAAGTAATAATGTTAATTATCAAGAAGTAGTTTTAGAAATTGATAGTGATATTCCTGAAAACTCAATAGTTGATACAATGATTTATCATGATAAAGAAAAAGTGGCAGCAAAAATAAAAGAATTAATATTTGGAGGTTAAAAATATATGAAGAATTATCAAATATTAATAGTTTATAAGGAGGTATAAATGGTCTTAAGTAATGAAGAATTAAACAATGTTCAAGGCGGCGGATACGGAGTATTACTAGGTCTTGGGGGAGTTGTAGTCTTTTTGCTAGGAGTCTTTTGTGGATTCTTTGAATAATTAGAAAGGAGGAATACTATGTATTTAAGTAAAGAAGAACTATCAACTGTAGTTGGTGGAGCTATAACTGGCTCTATGATTACTGCAATTGCAGGTTTAGTAACAACAATTTTTGAAATTGGTAAAGCTGTTGGAAGTCGTTTAAAAACATTATTCGGCTAAAAATAGCAAAAAAGCTTGATAATGTATTATGCTTTTGTTATAATATTTTATAGAAAAAAACGGAAGGGAGGGTAAAATATGACAAAAGTAGTAGTTAAAAATGGTGATGTTGATTTAGCATTAAAAAAATTTAAGGCAAAATTTGCCCGCAGTGGAGTCCCTTCTGAACTAAAGAAAAGAAAACACTATGAAAAGCCAGGTGTTAGAAGAAGAAACGAAATTAAAGAAGGAATTAAAAATTCTCACAAAAGAAATAGAGGGTAAATTATGTTAGAAAAAATTAACGAAGATTTAAAAACTGCTATGAAAGAGCATAATACATTCAAGCTATCTGTGTTAAGAATGTTAAAAAGTGCTTTGCAATTAGAACAAATTGCTAAAAAACATGAACTTGATGATAGTGAAGTATCTAGTGTAATTAAAAAGCAAGTAAAACTACGCAGAGATTCTATTTTGGAATATGAAAAGTATGATAAAACTGATTCTGTTAATGATTTAGAAAAAGAAATTGAAATATTATCTTCATATTTACCAGAAGAAATGTCTAAAGAAGAAATAGAAAAAGTAGTAGATGAAGTAATAACGGAAATAAAACCGGAAAGTATAAAAGAAATGGGTAAAGTTATGAAAAGATTAAATGAAGTGCTTGCTTCTAAAAACGCTGATATGTCACTAGCAAGTAGCTTAGTTAAAGAAAAATTAAATCATTAAATACTTTAAAATAATCTTAGGAGAGATGGAAAATTTCGCTCCGTCCACATACCTTTAATAAAGGTTAAAAGAGGGGGCGTTCAAACTTCCTCCTAGATTATTTTTTTTATATAATAGGAAAGTCATACTTTTTTAAATAAAATTATTGACATCCAAACAACTGCTTGATACAATTGATTTACAAGGAGGAAATTTGGTATGACTACTATTTTAAAAGGTTATCAATTTAGATTATATCCTAATAATGAAC
>CALVYM010000075.1 GCA_944372205.1 uncultured Bacilli bacterium | reverse complement strand
AATAAAAGATTATTTAAGGATGATTTTAAAGCATATGATAATGGTCCAGTAATTGAAGATATTGTAAAATCATATGGGTTAATGATTAATCAAAATAGTATGGTTAACATAAATGATTCCGACAAGCAATTTTTAGATAAGATATATATATCTTTAGAGAATGCTACATTTGATGAATTAATTGAAATTACTCATGAAGATCCAACATGGCAGAAATTAAGCAATAATACATATAATGCACCTATAATGAATATTGAGGACAACATTGCTGAATACAAAAAAAGATATAAAGGATTAATAGAAGCATTAAAATTATGAATGATTTAAAAGTGGGGCAAATATTGTGGTTGAAAGTGAGATATCAAATAGATCAAGTTGCTAGTATTGAACATCCAATGTTAATTGCGGATATTAATGATAACTACATTGAAATAATAGCAATCGATAAAACTGCTGGAAAATTACACAATTTATATCATAAATATAACTATTTTATTAATTCAGAGAATCCAAAAGAAACTGTTTTATATGAAGATAGTTATGCTCAATTTAATACAAAATTAACTATAGAAAATTGTACAATGTTGTCAAAATTCAGAAAAACTAAAGATACATTATCTTCAAAAAAACTTAATGATTTGTTAAAAGAATATTATGATTATCAAAATAATAATATAATAAATGAAGAACGAATAGTTTATATGACTCAAGAAGAAATAATAGAATTAAATAGCTAGAATACCTAGCTTTTTTAAATTTTCAAAAACTACTTGATTATTTTGTGAATTAATTTTATAATTGAGTTATAGATATAAATATATTTAGCGAATTAAATTATATATATTCTATAGAAAGTTGGAGGATTTAAAATGGAAAATGTTTTGTATGCCATTTTACCTCTTTTGGGAATTTTAGTTGGTGGTGTTATTATATGGATTGTTTTTACAATTAGAGCATCACGAGCAGTAAGTAAAGCTAATAAATTAATTGAAGAAGCTAGGGTTGCAGCAGAAAAGAGTAAAAGAGATGCTTTATCAGAATTAAAGCAAGAAAGTTTTCGTTTAAAACAAGAAACTGATGCGGAAATAAAGGCTAAAAAAGCCGAACTTTTACAAAGTGAAGATAGATTATTAACTAGAGAAAACAACTTAGATAAAAGAGAAGAAATGTTACAAAATAGAGATAATTTATTACAAGACAAAGAAAATGATTTATTAGCTAAACAAAAAAATTTACAAGAAAAAGAGGAAAAAATGGATACGCTACTTAAAGAAGAAGTAGCAAAACTTGAAAGTATTGCTAAATATAGCAAAGAAAAAGCTAAAGCAGCTATAATGGAGAGAGTAGAACAAGATATGGAACTTGAAATTACTAATTACATTAAAGATGCTGAGGCTAGAGCTAAGTTAGAAGCTCATGAAATAGCTAAACAAATGATTATTAGTAGTATGGAGAGATACTCTGATGATGTTGTTGGACTTCAAACAGTAAGTACTATAAGCCTACCTAATGATGATATGAAAGGTAGACTCATCGGACGCGAAGGAAGAAATATTAGAACAATTGAATCAGTTACTGGTGTTGATTTAATAATTGATGATACACCTGAAGCAATAGCAATTTCTTCATTTGATCCGTTAAGAAGAGAAATAGCAAAACTTACTATTGAATCTTTAATTAAAGATGGTAGAATACATCCAGGTAGAATTGAAGAAATTTATGATAAGACTGTAAAAGATGTTAATGCGAGAATTACTCAAATAGGTAATCAAACAATTAATGATTTAGGTATTGCTAAAATGGATCCAGAATTAGTTACTTTAGTTGGTAAACTTAATTTTAGAACTAGTTATGGACAAAATGCTTTACAACATTCTATTGAAGTTGCAAATCTTGCTGGGTTAATGGCTGCAGAACTGGGAGAAAATGTAACTCTTGCCAAAAGAGCAGGCTTGCTGCATGATATTGGTAAAGCTATTGATTTCGAAGTTGAAGGATCACATGTTGAAGTAGGATTAGATTTTGCTAAGAAGCATCATGAACCTGATGTAGTACTTGATGCTATTGCATCACATCATGGTGATACAGAACCTAAAACAACAATTGCAGTTTTAGTAGCTGTTGCAGATACACTTTCTGCTGCAAGACCTGGTGCTAGAAATGATACTTTAGAAAATTATATTAAGAGATTAGAACAACTTGAAGAAATAGGTAACTCTTATGAAGGTGTTGAAAAAACATTTGCAATGCAAGCTGGTCGTGAACTTAGGGTTATTGTTAAACCTCAAGAAGTTGATGATGCTAAGAGTTATAAGATGGCTCGGGATATAAAAGAACAAATCGAGAGTGAAATGCAATATCCTGGTACTATTAAAATAACAGTAATTAGAGAAACTAGAGTTCAAGAAGAAGCAAAATAAAAAAATGTAATAATATGTTGTATAACATATGTTTAGACCACTCCAAGTCCGAAGGGATGTAAGGTGGTTTTTTGTTAACTATTTTTCAAATATATTTTTTGGCAAAATAAAAACCTCAATATCTGAGGCTTTATTTAACAAATGCAATCTACAAATGTATCTGATAGACATCTTATACTGCAAAGACAACTACAATCCATTGTGAAGAAGACATTAGTAGCTACATATGGAAATAAACTAGTAGTATCTGTATTTTCAGCAAGAACTCTAAATGTACAACAATTTCCTTCAATCTTTTCTACTCTAAAGACATTTGAGCAAGTAGTACTAATATCAGATCCTGCACAACTTATAGTAGAATCTTTAGTTATTGGCATGCTCCATGGAACGCCATTTCCGCAGCAAGTATAAAGCATTACTGGTCTAGTGTTACATACTATACAATTAGTTCCTCCGCCGAGTACTGGTCTATCACAAGTTTGTAAACAGTTATCTGGACACGCATTTTCTTGTAGTACTAAAATTACACATAATATTTCATTAATGCAATTTCCATTGCTGTTTGAATTTTGATTATTCATAAACTTTCACCCTTTCATGTACTTTCATTAATAATTTATGAATAATCTAAAAATAAGTGTATACTTAAGTTGTATTGATAATTGTTTTTCCTCTTTTTTAATAATTATATTTTTGATATAATTATATTAATAGTTATGGAGGATATATGAATATATTAGATGGACTAAATAAAGAACAAGTTAGTGCAGTAGAACATATTGATGGTCCTTGTCTAGTACTAGCTGGTGCCGGTTCTGGAAAAACCAAAGTGCTTACCATGCGTATTGCTAATTTAATTGCTAGTGGTATTGATTCTAGGAATATTTTAGCAATAACTTTTACGAATAAAGCCGCAAAAGAAATGCGAGATAGAGTTAATAATGTTGTGGGAGAGTCCTATGCTTTTGTTGGAACTTTTCATTCTTTTGGTTTAAGAATAATTAAAGAAAACTATCAAACTTTAGGATTATCTCATAATTTTACCATTATTGATAGTGATGATGTTACTAGTATTATAAAGAAATTACTTAAAGATTTAGGATATGATCCTAAAGAATATAGTCCAGGTTTTATAAAAAACAAAATAAGTTTTATTAAAAACGAAATGCTTAGTGATAGTGAGGCTGAAAAATATTTAGCGTCTCCTCCCGAAAAAGTGGCATTGAAAATATATTTTGAATATCAAAAAGTTTTAAGAAGAAATAATGCTGTTGATTTTGATGATTTATTAATGTTACCTGTAGAGCTATTTTTTTCTCGTGAAGATATTTTAGATTATTATCAAGAAAAATATCGTTATATTTTAATTGATGAATATCAAGATACAAATGAAGTACAATATAAGTTAGTTAAAAAATTAGCTGAAAAATATCGTAATATTTTTGTGGTTGGTGATCCTTGTCAATCAATATATGGATTTCGGTGGTCAAATTATAAAAATATTATGAATTTTAAAAGTGATTATCAAGAAGCTGAAGTTATTACTTTATATCAAAATTATCGCAGTACTAATAATATTTTGAAGGCCGCCAATTCGGTGATTAAGAATAATAGTGAAGGTAAGGGTGTAAAACTACATAGTGATTTTGGTTTAGGTGTTAAAATAAAATATATGAGATGTAATGATGAGGCAGATGAGATAAAAACAATACTTGATGAGATAAAAAAATTGCTTGATGATGGATATGATTATAAGGATATTGCTATACTTTATCGGACTAATGCTCAATCAAGAATACTAGAAGAAGGTATTTTAAGTAAAAATTATCCTTATAAAGTAGTTGGAAGTTATTATTTTTATAAAAGAAGGGAAATAAAAGATTTAATTAGTTATTTAAGATTAATATCAAATACCCATGATGATGTATCTCTAGAAAGAGTAATTAATGTTCCTAAAAGAGGTATTGGAAATAAATCAATTTTAGAATTAGAACAAAAGGCTGTAGCTAATAATACTAGTATGTTTGAAGTACTAGAAAAACCAAAAGAATTAGAGTTTAAAAAATTGATTTTAAATTTACAAGAAATTGCGAAAAATGTGGATTTAACAGAACTTATTGACAAAGTATTAGAATTATCAGGTATGCAAAGAGAACTTGAACAAGATAAAACCTTAGAAGCGGAACTCCGCTTAGAAAACCTAAAAGAATTTAGAAGTATTACCGAGAGTTATCAAAAAGAAACTGGTTCAGTTAATTTGGAAGATTTTTTAGAAGATATTAGTTTAGTTGCTGATGCGAAAGAACATATAGAAGATGGTAATGCTATAACTTTAATGACTATGCATTCTGCTAAGGGATTAGAATTTAAAGTAGTATTTCTTGCAGGTATGGAAGAAGGGATAATGCCACATGCTAATTCAAGTAATAGTAAAGAAGAAATGGACGAAGAGCGGAGACTTTGCTATGTAGCAATAACTAGAGCAAAAGAGAGATTATACATAACTAATGCTAAAAGAAGAATGCTTTATGGAAATGTTAGTTTTAATCCACCAAGTAGATTTATTAATGAAATTGATCAAGATTTAATTGAAAAAGATGAAAAAGTAAATAATAAAGCAAGGGAATTTAAGAAAGAACAATATTATAAGTGTGAAAATACTTTATATAATCATGGGGATATAGTAATGCATGATGTGTATGGCAAAGGTGTTGTAATTGATGCTGATGAGAGATTTGTAACAATCGCTTTTGATAAAAGATATGGAATAAAAAAATTATTGAGTAATTATCAAGGATTAAGGAGGATGTAGATGGATAATTTAACTTTAGTAATTATGGCAGCAGGAATGGGTTCACGTTTTGGAGGTTTAAAGCAAATTGAACCAGTTGGACCAAGTGGGGAAATCATCGCTGATTATTCGGTATATGATGCCATTAGAGCGGGTTTTTCCAAAGTAATATTTATTATAAGAAGAGAACATTTAGATTATTTTAAGGAACATATTACTAGTAAGTTTGCAGATCAAATTAAGGTAGAATTTGCTTTTCAAGAACTTGATATGATTCCTAGTGATTTATCATTACCTGAAGGACGAGTAAAAATGCTTGGAACAGGGCATGCGCTACTTTGTGCCAAAGATTTAATTGATGGTAATTTTGTACTAATTAATTCTGATGATTTTTATGGTTTAAATTCTTATCAAAAAGCTGCTGAGTTTTTTAAAAATAATCATGAAGACTTGGAATATCTAACGGTTAATTACCCATTTTATGTAACAGAAACAAAAAATGGTGCGGTAAAAAGGGGAATAGTTTTTACAGATGATGAAAACTTCGTTACAAATAATATCGAATGTGAAATAGAAAGAGATAATGGCAAATTAATTGCTCATGCAATATTTGAAGATAAAACATTTGAGTTAGATGAAAATCATCCAGTAACAGTTAATTTCT
>CALVYM010000074.1 GCA_944372205.1 uncultured Bacilli bacterium | reverse complement strand
TATAATAATTTGGGAAAAATATATGAAAAAAAAGGTGATTATAAAAAAGCTTTTAAATACTTTTTATTCGGCGCTGATAAAGAAGAAAGTTGGGCATGTAATAAAGTTGGTGAATATTATAGAACCGGTATTGCTAGTGATATAGATATGGAAAAAGCTTTTAAGTATTATAATTTAGCCACCGAGGTTCCTTTAAATATTTTAGATCATTGGGCTTTTTATAACCTAGCTAAATATTTTTATCTAAATGGAAACGTTAAAGCGCACATTGAAAAAAATGTTGCCAAAGCCACTAAATATTTCAAAACCGCTGCTCAAAAAGGTATTATGCCTGCTTATGAAGAATTAATATACATATATATTGATAAATACAAAGAAAGCGATTCGGACTATCATTTAAATAAAATAAATGAGTATTTAAACATCCTAGCTAAAGACAAATACTATGATAAATGTAAGGATGGTTTAAAAAATAAATTAAAAGAAATTGAAAAGAAACATCTCGCACTAGTAAAACTAATCTAATTATTATGTATCTAAATCATAGACCAAACCATATCACATTTAACTGCATTTTTATAATTGACTAAAGCTTTAACCTTGACTAATTTCCGAGCCTAATCTATAATTTATATTAGGTGAAGAAAAATGAACAAAAAGGGTTTTACACTAGTTGAACTTTTAGGAGTTATCGTTATTCTCGGAATTATTGCTGTAATTACTGTCCCATTAGTTCAAAGAACTATTCTTGAAAATACTGAAGAGGCATATAACGATCAAATTACTAGCTTTGAAAGGGCGGCTAAAAACTATGTTGCTTCGGATGTATATAGTATGACTAATTGTCAAACTAGAATATGTACAGTTTCTTTAAACGAACTCCAAGAAAAAGGTTTTCTACCATCTGGTGATATTGTTAATCCGCTAACCGATGAAAACTTTGATATGGAGAATGTTGTCGATATTACTTATGATGGAAGTAACTTCTCATATAATTATGATACAAGTCAAGATGAATAGAATTATTATTCATTCTTTTTAAAAAGTAGGTGAAAAAAATGCTATATAGTTCAGTAAATAATCCTAAAATAAAAGAATTAGCTAAATTAAAAACTAAAAAATTTCGCGATAAACAAAAAATGTTTTTAATCGAAGGAGCGCATTTAGTAGAAGAAGCCTATACAAGTGGATATTTAAAAGAATTATTACTTTTAGAAGGTACCGATTTTAAATTAGATGTTCAGACTAGTTATATAACCGAAAATGTTTTAAAACTATTAAGTAACGTTGAATCGCCGGCTGGTATTATTGGTGTATGTGAATTTAAAGATATGACTTTAAAAGGTCAAAAATTATTAATTTTAGATAGTATCCAAGACCCTGGTAATCTTGGAACAATCATCAGAAGTAGTGTCGCTTTTAATATTGATACCATTATAATTAATGATAGATGTGCTGATATATATAGTGATAAAGTTATTAGATCTTCCCAAGGCATGATTTTTAAAACAAATATTGTCAAACGGGATTTATCAGAATTTTTAAAAGAAATCAAAGGAAAAATTCCTATCTTGGGTACAAAAGTTACTGATGGAAAAGATTTAAAAACTCTTGAAAAAATCTCCGATTTTGCTATAATAATGGGCAATGAGGGTAATGGGGTTGATCCTAAATTATTAGACTTATGTGATGAATATTTATATATTCCAATGAACAAAAATTGTGAAAGTTTAAACGTTGGTGTCGCAACCAGTATTATTTTATATGAATTAACGAAGTAGAGGTGATGAAAATGCTATATATTGGTGATTTAGTTAATACCCATGGCATTAAAGGTGAAGTCCGCATCATCTCTTCTTTTAAATATAAAGAGTTAGTTTTTAAACCTCATAACATTATATATATAAATGACGAAAAATTAGAAATCAAAACATATCGTAAACATAAAAACTATGATATGGTGACCTTTGAAGGATATAATGATATAAATGAAGTATTAAAATTTAAAGGTCATAAAGTCTATATAAATAAAGATGACTATACATTCCCAGGACCACTTAATGAAGAATTATATGGTAAAAAAGTTTATGATAAAAGTAAATATATTGGCGTGTTAAAAGAAATTATAGATAATGGTGGGGGAGAGTTACTAGTCGTCAAAGGTAAAAAAGAATATTTAATTCCTTATGTTGATGAATTTGTTAAGAGTGTCGGCGAAAATATCGAATTAGACTTAATCAAAGGATTTATCAATGAAGATTGATATTTTAACAATCTTTCCAGAAATGTTTGAAGGTTTTCTCACAACCTCAATCATTAAAAGAGCTATTCAAAACAAATTAGTCGATATAGAAATTCACGACATTAGGAAATATAGTAAAGATCCTCATAAAAGAGTTGATGACTACGGTTTCGGTGGTGGAAGAGGTATGGTTTTAATGCCAGAGCCAATCTTCGATGCTGTAGATGATTTAAAAAAGGAAAATACTAAAGTTATTTTAATGACACCACAAGGAAAAACCTATAAACAATCTATGGCCTATGATTTATCCAAAGAAAAACATTTAATTTTAATATGTGGTCACTATGAAGGCTTTGATGAGAGAATAAGAACCTTAGCTGATTTAGAACTCAGTATTGGTGACTATGTTTTAACCGGTGGCGAATTAGCTAGTATGGTAATTACTGATAGTATAGTAAGATTAATTGATGGAGTTATTGAAAAAGAATCTCATTTAAATGATTCCTTTAATAATAATTTGCTAGATTATCCTGTCTATACTAAACCCGTAGATTTTAGAGGTATGAAAGTTCCAGATGTCTTATTATCTGGTCATCATGCCAACATCAAAAAATTTAGAGAAGAGGAAGCCCTTAAGAAAACAAAAGAGCGCCGTCCAGATTTATTAGAAAATGGTGAGAAAAATGGATGAGAGATATTATATTTGTGATAAAGATAATAACGAAATAGTATATGGGTACATTGATTATAGCCGACTTCATGGCTTTAAAATTAAACCACAGAATAATGTCCCATATGAAGGTGTTGAAGTAAGTAGACTAGTCTTAGTTGAACCATCACTAATAGAAAACGTTTTAAAAAGAAAAACCAAACACAAATTAGATGCTTATCTATCATTCTTATTTTCGGTTATTGATGATGATGACGACGATCCAGATGATTTAGAACTTGTTATCGATGATGTTACAAGATATAAAAATATTATCATGAATAAATACTCTAAATTTTTAGATAAAAAATATATCAAACAATTACTAAAAAAAGTTGGTATGGTTGAATTAGAGTTAAAAAATAAATTAGAAGAGCTCACCAAACAAAATACAAAATCAGTTGGTAAATCTAGATGACAATTTCTATAAAATTTTAAATAATCAAGAATTTAAATAAAATTATTCTTGATTTTTTTCTTCAGTAAATACGTAATTTTATTCATTTTACATCAGGTAAATTATCGTTTTTTACCCTTAATATTGACTAATTTTAATAAAAATAGTATAATAACGCCGATTTTACACATATGGGGGAGGATTTTATGGAAGAAATCAATTTAAAAGAGGTATATAGCTATTTTAAATCTAAGATACTTTGGATTTTGATTGCTATAGTTGTTATCATAGTAATTGGTAATGTTTATACTATCATTACAAGAGAACCAATGTATAGAAGTAATACAACAATTGTATTAGTTGGAGAAAGTAAAGAGGGTTATAGTCAAAGTGACTCACAACTAAACCAAAATTTAATTGGTACATATAGTGAAATAATTAAAAGTAGAAAAGTACTATCTCAAGTAATTGAAAACTTAAAATTAAAAATGAGTGTAGAAGAACTATCTAATAATATTACAACAACTTCTGTTGAAGATACAGAAATTATTCAAATTACAGTAGCTAATGCCAATGCAAAAGATGCCAAAAAAATAACCGATGAAGTAGCTAAAGTTTTCTCAGAAGAAATTCAAGATATTTACAATCTAGAAAATGTCGCCATAATAGACAAAGCAGAATTGTCTAAAAATCCATATAATATAAATTATGTAAAAGATAATGTAATTTATTTTATTGTTGCATTTGTATTATCATTTGGTATTGTATTTATAATGTATTACTTTGACACATCAATTAAATCAAGCGAAGTTGTAGAAGAAAAATTAGGATTAACTGTAATTGGTGTAGTCCCTAAGGAAGATAAGGAGTAGTGAAGATATGTCGACAGATCTAATTATTAATGTAAACCCTAAATCTATTTTTAGTGAAGCAATTAAAACAATTCGTACTAATTTATCTTTTTCTAATATAGATAAAGAAATGAAAGTAATTCTTTTTACTTCACCACAATCAGGGGATGGTAAAAGTTTTATATCCGCTAACCTTGCAGTAGCTTATGCGCAAGAAGGTAAAAAAGTATTAATTGTAGACTGTGACTTGCGTAAAGGTAGACAACACGAAATATTTGAAGTAATGAATTTAACAAGTGGTGGATACTCTAACTTAATACTTAATTATAAATCTAATATGAAATTGGATGAATATATTATTCATACCTCAAATAAAAAGATTGACTTATTGCCAACCGGACCAACACCACCAAATCCTGTTGAGCTATTAGCATCAGAAAATAATAAAAAATTCATGGAACAAATTAGAAAGCAATATGATATTATCTTGCTAGATTGTCCTCCAGTATTAGGGCTTAGTGATGCCATGATCATGACAAGATATAGTGATGCCAACATTGTTGTTGTAAGTAGTAAAAAAACAAAAGTAGAAAATTTAGATAAAGCCAAAAAAGTATTTGCTCAAGCTAATGCCAAAATCACAGGTGTAGTAATTAATAGAGCTTCTGTAAAAGATAACAGCTATTATAGTTACTATTCTGATGAGTATTATGGTGACACAACTAAGAAGAAAAAGAAGAAAAAATAATGAAAGATTTACACACACATATATTATTTGGAGTAGACGATGGCTGTAAAGATATAAGTGAGAGTATATCTTTATTAAAAGCAGCTGAGAAACAAGGAATTACAGAATTAGTAATTACTCCACATTATATGAAAGATACAAAATACACTTGCAATAATGAAGAAAAAAAGAAAAGATTCATAGAACTACAAGAAACCGCAAAAAAAGAAAATATTAATATTAAATTATATTTAGGAAATGAAGTATACATCACAGAAGACTTTATTAAATTACTCAAAAAAGGTGAGATTCAAACAATTAATGACTCAAAATATTTATTATTAGAGTTTCCTATGGGAAATATGCTGTTTAATACAAAAGATATTATTTATGAACTTGTAGTTTCAGGTTATATTCCTGTACTAGCCCATCCAGAAAGATATAGAATATTTCAAAAACACCCAGATCACATCGAAGAATATTTAAGAATGGGTGTTTTATTACAAGGTAATTATAAAAGTTTATATGGTAAATATGGTAAAGAGGCCAAAAAAACATTAACATATTATTTGAAAAAAAATAAAATAACTTTTTTGGGTAGTGATTGTCATCATGAAAAAGATTTTAAATTAAAAAAATTAAAAAAGAAATTGAAATCACTTGTAAAAAGTGATAACATTGTAGAGGATTTATTAGAAAATAACTTTAATAAAGTAATTTCTAATGAAAATCTCGGTATAAGAAGATAAAATGTAGTAGTAAAAATATAGTAAATAGGAGTAGGGAGTATGTATCAATACATAAAAAGAGTATTGGATTTAATCATAGCAGTAATTTTAATGATTATTTTCCTAATACCAATGATCATTATTGGAATATTAATTAAATTCGATAGTAAGGGACCAGTATTTTTTAAACAAGAAAGAACTGGTAAAAACGGTAAAATATTCAAAGTATATAAATTTAGAAGTATGGC
>CALVYM010000073.1 GCA_944372205.1 uncultured Bacilli bacterium | reverse complement strand
AGAAAGGGAGGTACTTATGAAATTTAAGGTAGAACCAAAAGATTTTATGCTTTTTTGTATTTATTGTGTTTTACTACTTTATTTATGTGCTATTGCAGTATTAAATATATCATCACTTGCTCAAGATGGCACATTTTATGGACTACTTCCTTTTAAAGCTTTTACTGGTAAATATTTGCCCCTTACACTGCTATTATTTATTGCATCACTAGTGGCTATATTTGCGAGTGTTTCATCATATATTTTTAAAAGAGATAAAGGAAGCCATGGAATAGGTTTAAAAATAAAAGAAAAATCTAGTGATGGTTATTCTAAATGGTCTAGTGAAAAAGATATGAAAAGCCAACCGGATGTAGTTAAAGTAATTCCTCAAAGTGAATCACTTGATGCGGCTGGAATACCTTTAATAAATAATGGTAAAGAAATGTATGTTGATAATGGTGAATACCATAATTTAGTAATTGGTTCTACTGGTAGTGGTAAAACACAAACAATAGTTAAACCAATGGTTAATTTGCTAGCTAAAAAAGGCGAAAGTATGATTATCACTGATCCTAAAGGTGAAATTTATAAATATAGTGCTAATTATTTAAAGAAGAAAGGTTATAAAATTATTGTTTTAAACTTTAGGGAACCACTTCGTGGTAATTCTTGGAATCCTTTAACTTTACCATTTAAATATTATCGCACTGGTAATCAAGATAAAGCAATTGAACTTTTAGATGACGTTGCCCTAAATATTTTGTATGATCCATCTAATAAATCAGAATCAGATTTCTGGGAAAAATCATCAGCTGACTATTTTTCTGGATTAGCTCTTGGTTTATTTAAAGATGCTAAGGAAGAAGAAGTTAATTTAAACAGTATCAATGCTATGAGTACTGTTGGTGAAGAACGTTATGCAACAAGTAATTATATTAAAGAATATTTTAATATGAAAGGTGAAACATCAAATGAATATATTTTTGCTTCATCAGTAATTAATGCTCCAACTGATACTAAAGGTGGACAACTATCAACATTTAGACAAAAGATAAGAAAATTTTCAACTGGAGAAGCTTTAAGTGAAATGCTATCATATAGTGATTTTGACTTGCGTTCTATTGGTGATGGTAAAACAGCAGTTTTCATGATTATTCATGATGAAAAGAAAACATATCATAGTTTAATGACAATATTTATTAAACAATGCTATGAAACTTTAATTGATGCGGCACAAGAAAATGGTGGTAAACTTCCTGTTAGAACTAATTTTATTCTAGATGAATTTGCCAATATGCCACCGCTTAAAGATGTTGATGCAATGGTTTCAGCTGCTAGAAGTAGAGATATTCGCTTTACCTTTATTATTCAAAATTTTGCCCAACTTAATGATGTTTATGGTGATAATGTTGCAGAAATTATTAAAGGTAATTGTGGTAACATAGTATATTTAATTTCCACTGAAATGAAGGCTTTAGAAGAAATATCTAAGATGTGTGGAGAAGTAAAGGTAACTGATGATAAAGATAAAAGTGCAACACGTCCACTTATTTCGATAACAGACTTACAAAAAATGAAATTATTTGAAGCAATTATTATTAGACTTAGAATGAGTCCATTTAGAACTAAGTTGGAACCTGATTTTAAAATGGATTGGGGTATTGAGCGAATTGAAGAACCATATCCAATGCGTAATCAAAGAAGAGTAGAAATATTTGATTTAAAAAAGTTTGTTACAGAAGAAAAGAGTAAGAGAATGGCTAACATGGGAGATAACCCATTTAGAGGAAGTAATCCTTTTAGGCCTAATCCAACTCCTAATCCTTTCGGTGGTTTTAATCAAAGTCCAAAACAAAATTTAGGAATGGGAGGAATGGATATTGATTCACTACTTAAAGATTTAGATGAAAAATTTAAAGAATTAGATCGCAAAGAAGCTTTAAAAAATGGGGTAAATAGTAATCCGTTATTTAATCTTGGTGATGATGTTGACATGCCTAAGAAAAAGAGTGAGCCAGTAATGGATTTTAAAGAAGAAAAAATAAATTCTAATCCATTTACAAATAATAGTAATTTAAATTCAAGTATTAATTTAGTTAAAGAAGAATCTAAAAATGAAGAAAATAAACCAATTATTAATGTTGATTCTGAAAGTAAAGTTATAGATGATAATGTAATAAGTGATGATGAATTTTTTGACGATTTCTTTTCTGATGATGAATAATACCTAAACAATAGGTATTATTTTTCATATAATACATTGTGATATTTATGAAAAAGATAAAGCTTAGTGAATATAATCCAAATATGGGTATTTTAATAGATGTTCAGCATCCTGATGACTATAAATTAAATCCAACTCCTAATAGTAAAAATGTCTATGCTGATAAATTACTATTAAACTATAAGGTTCTATTAGATAAGCATAGTAAATACTATATTATTTGTAATAAAGGTATATTAAGTGGGAGGGTTGTAGCTATACTTGAGTATTTTGGGTATGATGTTACACAAGTTATACATTAAGCAATCTAAAATAGATAGTATTTTTTCTTATTTTGTATTATACTAATATTAGTGGTTTTTATGGGAGATTTATTTAAAGATTTTTATGATTTATTGATGAATACAATTGATTCTTTAGGTATTTATGGTCCACTCTTTGGTTCATTATTAATAGTAATTGAATCAATATTGCCAATATTACCTTTATTTGTTTTTATTACTATTAATTATATAGCCTTTGGCCATTTTCTAGGATTTATCATTTCTTGGATATGTACAATACTAGGATGTATTTTATCATATTTTTTAGTAAAGAAATGCTTTAGTAATTTTGTTTTAAAAAAAATTAAGGACATTGATTTACTAAATAGATGTATTGAATACTTTAAAGAGTTATCATTACCTAAAATAACAGTTATTATGGCTATTCCTTTTACTCCTGCATTTATGATGAATATTGCAGCAGGGTTAGTTAAAATGGATTTTAAAAAATTTTTTATATCTTTACTTATTAGTAAAATATTTTTAGTATATTTTTGGGGTGAAGTTGGAACTGGACTTGTTGAAAGTTTTAAAAATCCGAGTAGTTTAATTACTGTTGGTATAATGGTAATTGTAGCATACTTATTAAGTGTAATTGTAAAAAAAGTCTTTAAAATTGAATAAAAGTTATTTTGATTAAATATTTATTTGTCAATTAAAAGAAATATTGTTATAATTTAAGAGGAGAGTGATTTATGCGAGATTTTTTAGATAATTATTTAGATAAGATTATAGCAGTAATTATTATTTTAGTAATATCTTATATTGTTAATTTAGCAATAGATAAAATAATTAATAAAACAATTAGAATAAGACGTAAGAAAAATATAACAACTTTACTTTTATTTATTAAAAGAATTAAAAAAATTATCATATATGCTATAGCTATTCTTACTTGTTTATTTGAATTTGATGTTTTTAATTCATTTTCAGTAACATTACTTTCTGGATTAGGTATTGGTTCTGTTGTTATTGGTCTTGCTGCTCAAGAAAGTTTAAAGAATTTTTTTGGCAGTGTTGCTATAGTTGCTGGTAGTCCTTATGAAGTTGGTGATTTTATTGAATGCGTTGATAAGGGTGTTAGTGGTACTGTTGAAGATATTACCATGCGTCATACAGTAATTAGAACGATTAATAATCGTCGAGTAGTAATACCAAATTCAGAAATGAATACCTATACGATTGAAAACTTTAATTATAGTGAAAATGAAAATGTTAAATTAGTAACATTTAATATATCTTATGAATCAGATGTTGATAAAGCTATTAAAATATTAAAAGATGAAATGAATAAATTATATCATCCAAATTCTAAAGGAAGAAATAAAGATGTAGAATATCCTAAGGTAAGGGTATCAGAACTAGATGATTCAAGTATTGTTTTAACAGCCTGGGTATGGGGAATTGATAATAGTGATGTTTTTGAAAATATGTATGTTTTAAATTATAATATCTTAAAAAGATTTCCTAAAGAAGGAATTGAAATTCCTTATCCGCACATCGAAATAATAGATAAGAAAAAAGCAAGTCGTAAATAAACTTGCTTTTATTCATTAAATAGTATTTTTTCAGATTTATATTGCTTTATTATATAAGCTATTACTATAGTAATAATTATAATTGTTGATATAAACATTAATATTAAATTAAAAATATTTAAATTATTATTAATAACATCTGTAAATATCATAGAAAAATTAATAAATGGAATAAGTGATAATATGGCATTATTACTTATATCAATCATAAAAGCAATCATTCCTGGAAAAAGTGCTATAAATGTAAGAGGTGTTAAAGCACTTTGGGCTTCTTTAAAGCTTTTTGACATACTAGCAATTGCAATACATAAACCACTAATCATTATTGAATAGGTAATAATTATAACAATTGCATAAATAATAATTGAAGTATTTAATAATGTAGTATTATTATATATATCATATGTATTTTGAGCATATATAATTGCCAAAATTGCTAATATTAAACTTAAAATGCCTGTGATTATTGATGATAATGTTACACTTAGTAATTTGCCAATAATTATATCTTTACTTTTAATTGGAAAAGTTAGTAATGTTTCTAGTGTACCTCGTTCTTTTTCACCAGCAGTTGCATCTGTTGCGGGATATGTTGCAGATATTGTTATAGCCATTAGTATAAATAAAAAGGCAAAATTAACAATATAATTAGCAAAATAATTTTGTTGTTCTATTGTGTTTTCTTCAATGGTTAGTAAATTATTAAATTCTGATACATCTATATTATTATTTAATAAATAATTATTTTCTAAATAACTTTTATATGTTTCTAAATATGTTATTGCTAAAGATGAAGATCCTGAACTTTCAACATTTGAAGAATCATAATTTATAATATAATTATTATTTTCTTTGGTAATATACGAATTTATTTCTTTTTTATTAAACTGTTTTTCTAAAGTAGCAATATTATTTATACTATAATCTATTTCTAAGGAATTAATTATTTCTATTTCTATATCACTGAGTTCATAATCAAAACCTATTTTATTATAAGTGGTAACATCTTTATTAGCTTCACTATTAAATAAAGCTGACATGCCAATAACCATTAAAGGAATAAATATTGGTATAATTAACATCATAGCTAAAGATTTTTTATCTCGAAATACTTCTCTTAATTCTTTTTTAAGTATTAATAATGTTTTATTCATAATTATCCTCCACTAAACTAAAAAATGCATCTCTTAAATTGGTAGTTTTAGTCATTTTTCTAATCTCTTTAGGTGTACCAGTAGCTATAATCTTTCCTTTATTAATCATAATTATTTTGTCACAGATATTTTCAGCTTCTTCCATGTAGTGGGTTGAATAAAGAATAGTTTTGCCTTTTTCTTTTTCATCTTTAATAAAGTCTAAAATTATTTGACTAGTTATAATATCGAGCCCACTAGTTGCTTCATCTAAAATATAATACTTGGGATTATGAATCATACATCTAGCAATATTAACTCTTTGAGTTTGCCCAGTTGAAAGTTTTTCTATTCTATTATATAAAAATGCATTCATATTTAATATTTTACTTATTTCTTTGATTCTTTTTTCTATTTCATTATTTGGAACATCATAGATTTGTGCACACATTTTAAGTAGTTCATAAGGACTTAATGTGTCATAGATTTTAGTGTTTCCAGATAAAAAAGCTAGCATCTTTTTAATTTCTGTTTCATTTTCCTTATAATTTAAATCATCAATTGTTATTTCTCCGCTAGTAGGATTCATAATACCTGCAATTATACGAAGCAAAGTTGTTTTACCAGCACCATTAGGTCCAAGAATTCCCAGAATTTCGCCATTATTAACATCAAATGACAAATTATCAACAGCTTTAAATTCTAGTTTTTCTTTCTTTTTGTTTGTTTTAATAAACTTTTTTGTAACATTTTTTACTTTTATCATTTTTT
>CALVYM010000072.1 GCA_944372205.1 uncultured Bacilli bacterium | reverse complement strand
ATTGGTGGTCTTGTTAGTGGTATTTTGGCAACTATGGCAGTTGGTGTTAAGTATAAATCAACGAAGTTTGAGATGATTAATGGTATTATACTTTATTTGATTTATATTGGTTTTCTTATATATATGGTATTTGTTAGGGGATTATAAAGTATTGTTAGGAGAGTAATATGAAAGAGAAAATCATGAAAATTATTTCTAATAAAATTATGTTTTATTGTTTGGCTATTTTTGTTTTGACATTTATTTTTAGTTATTTTATTCCTTATGGTGGTGATGATTATATTAATTTTATTCAGGGCCATGGGCAGGGAATATTGAACGCGATTGAGATTGCTAAAGACTTTTTTATGACATGGGAGGGACGATTTTTTAGCCGCATTATGTTAACTTTACTTGTCCCTAATGTTTTAATTTATTCTTTAATTACTGCTACTTTAATGACTTTATTATTTTATTTTTTAGTAAAGATAATTGATGGGCAACCAAAATTATTCTTTTTACCATTAATTTTAATGATAATTTTGTTTATTGATCCTGAAGCTTTTTCACAAGCTTATGTTTGGAAAACAGGGACAATTACTTATTTATATCCTTTAGTGTTTGGAGTATTTTTACTTTATATTAAGAGAAATGTGTTTGAACAAGAACCTATTAATAGATGGTATTATTACTTTTTAGTACCATTATCATTTATTATGTCAATGTTTGTAGAAACAGCTAGTGTTTTTATTTTAATGATATGTTTTATGTTGACTATTTATATAAAATATAAATATAAGAAAATAGATTGGTTAATGTTGCTGTGTTCTTTAGTAACACTTATTGGAACTATTTTAATGATAACAAGTCCTGGCACCCAAGTTAGAGCAGATGAAAATATTTTAAAATTAGGTGAGTTACTGATTTTGAATATTCAAAATATTGTTTTGTATACTTTTATAAAAAATGCATTTTTAGTGTCTTTTATAGGAATATTTTTTAGTTATTTAATAAATAAAAAAATGACTGGTAAATTAAAATATTTATTGATGGCGTATTTTATAGTTATTCCTTTATTAACAGCTTTTACTATTACTGTTAATGAATTTACATGGATAACGATTCCTAAGTTACATATTTTAATAGAACCAAACAGATGGTATGTTTCGTTATTTTGGATTATATATGTTGTTTGTTTTATATTTACTGCACTTAAGATTTCTGATAAAAAAGTACATCCTAAATTAATTTTTTATATTTTGTTGGCTATTATGTGTAATGGCTCGATGATTATCTCTCCAACTTGGGGTGGCCGAATGTCAATATACACAACTTTTATGCTATTTGTGGTTATTCTTTTGGTTATTAAGGATAATAAAATCGAAATTTTGAATAAAAAAGTTTTACAAGTTATCACTAATTTGATTATTGCTGCTTGGATATTATGTTTTAGTATATATGTTTTTTTGATTTATAATTATCATTTGAAGCGTGAAAAATATATAGAATTTCAAAAGAATGAGAAAAAAGATACAATCGAGGTTATTATTTTACCTATTTATTATACTTGGAATTTAACACCTTGGGGTGAAGGCGGCATTTTTATAGATACTTTTAAAAGTGCTAGAGGTATTTCTGGTGATGTAAATATTAAGCTAGTTAATCTTAAAGATGTCAAAGTAAAAAAATAAGTAATTTTGTACATATAAAAAAGCTTTTAAAACTGATTTAATAATTTATATATAAAATTATGTAAAATCTTACAGTTTTTTAAGCTTTTTATATTATTTATTTTTTGGAATGTTAATTTTTTTTGTAAAGGTTTTATTTATTTGTTTTTCTTCTTGAGGTAGTTCATAGATAATGGCTTGATGGCTTTTTTTTGATAAGGCAAATTTTGTTGTTTGTTTTTGTTTTGTTTTTTTCTTAGTATTTTCTTTTTCGTTTTCGCATGTTTTTGTATTTACAGTTATATTTTCTTTTTGATTTTCTAATTCAGTATGATAATTATCTAAATATTCTTTGATATTAATAATTTCTAAAGGCATTGTTGATATTGATAGTAAGGTTGATGTGAATATGAGAGCATCTTTTGTTATAAAAGGAATGTTTATATTTTGAGCAATTAAGGCTAGATATCCTAAGATTAGAGCGATTGATAATGGCCATATTTTTATTTTACCTAATAAGTTACTTTTGGGATTTCCTCCTTGCGCTAAAGTTTTACCATTGATTAGGGCAATTATTCCTTCAAGGGCTCCATTAATAGCAAAAATTGGCAAAGTTGGAAGAAGACCTATTATTAGAAAAATAGAAAACAGTTTATCGGATACAGCATCTAGCATAGCGCCTTCTTTGGTTTCTCCTTTGGCTATTATTCTAGCGGCTTTACCATCTAAAAAATCAGAGATGGCTAAAAAGGTTATAGCTGAGAAAAACAAAGAAAGTGGAGCGTTAGTGTAAGCCATTATTGGAATGGCTATACCACCAACTGCTCTTGAAAATGAGAGCCAGTTTGGAATTAGGGATAATTTATTATCTGGTTTAAATAGTCCTTTAATAATAGTGTTTATTGTATTTTTAATTGTATTCATAAATTCCTCCAATGTCTATATATTTTAGCACAAGTTATGATATATGTAAACTTTCTATTTTTTTGTAAAATTATGTCTAATTATGGCTTTTGAGTAATGTACTTTGAGTATAGATTTTGGTATAATTATATTAGAAAAATAGGAGGCATAAATGATGAAAAAAAGTTTTAGAGTTTTATTTATTATTTTATTTTTGATGTTTAATTTTATGCCTTTTTATAGGGTAGAAGCAGCTTCTACTTATACGGTTGAAATGGTAGCTAATCAGACTGGTAATAAGGTTGTTGGCAGTTATTCTAATTATAATGCGGCTTTAAATGCGATGAATAGCCAAAATTCTACGGCAAATAGTGTAGCAACAATTTATAGAGATGGTGTTCCAGTTGATAGTAAATATGCTATTTTTAAGTTTAAGCCTGGTTCTATTTATTATTTATATACTTCTAGTACTTCTAATTCAGCTTATACATCTGTACATGGTTCTTATGGAACTGATGCGGCTGTTTTAGGATATAGTGATAATGGCCGAGTAAAGATTATGATTAGTGGTTTTACAGGCTGGACTAATATTGAAAATGGTGTAGTTACGCCAATTTCTTTAATGGGTATTAGTGGTAATATGATTAATGTTCCTGGAGGCCTTGGAATTAGAATTAGAAAAAGTCCATCACTTTCTGGCGAGGAAATTACTAAAGTCGGCACTACTACTAATTTTAATTATACTGAAAGTGTTTATGCAGATGGATATACTTGGTATAAGGTTAATTATAATGGCTCTGATGCTTGGATTGCTAAGACAGATAGTGTGACAGTTCTTACTGGTATGAATGGGCTTGGGACTTATTATGAAAGAAATACAAGTACTAATAATTTAATTCATCACTTTGCCTATTATAATGGTAGTGGTTATGGAGATACTTTTTCTAATTTAGGAACAGCGCCAACTTATTTGACACCAGGTGTTCGATATTATAGTTTTGATGGTAATTATTTTTATTCAAGTATTACGTCGATGCTTGATGATTATAGAGCTGGTATATATAGCAGCAGTGTTAATGCTAACAGTCCACATTATGCATATTATTTATATTTATCAAGTCATTCAGTGACTGGTTATACGGCGGCTGATTTTGATAATATTATTGCTAGTAAGGGTTATACGGCGGCTACTTCTAAGCTGTATGGCACTGGGGCATATTTTAAAGAGGCAGAGGCAACATACGGTCAGAATGCTTTAATGATGTTTGGTACGGCAATTAATGAGAGTGCTTATGGTACGAGTAGAATTGCGATGGATAAAAATAATTTATTTGGTTATGGGGCAGCAGATAGCTGCGCTTATGAATGTGCTTATCCTTACAATAGTCCGCGTGATTCTATTATGGATTATGCTCAGAAAACAGGTGGAAGTTATTCTGTTGCTACTGGTAAATATTATTATGGTAGTCATTATGGTAATAAAGCTAGTGGACGAAATATTATGTATGCTACTGATCCATATTGGGGAGAGAAACAAGCTAGTAATTCATTTAATAACGACAAAGATTATGGTGGCAAAGATTTTAATTCAAGTACGATAGGAGCTGTTAAGAAAAATATTGCAAGTCCTTGGGTGTTTGATAAACCTGAACGAACTGATGCAGCGCATATTTATACGTTAAAAAATCCTAATTCAAATGATATTGTCAATGATTTAGCGGTCAATGTTGTTGATAAGGTGGTTGGATCTAATGGCGTTGAATTTTATAAAATTTTGACTGATTTACCTGCTAGTGATGGTATTTTATATGGATATATTCCAACTGAAGAGCTTAATGTTTCTAATAATCAGCCTGTTATTAATGCTTCTGATAAGACTATTAGTGAAGGAAGTGTTTTTAATCCATTAGAAGGCGTTAGTGCTTCTGATATAGAAAATGGAAATTTAACTGCTAGAATTACTTATGAAAGTGATGTAAATACAGAAGAGGAAGGTACATATCATGTAACTTATACTGTTTCTGATTATAGTAATTTTCATGCAAGTAAAACTATAACTGTTAATGTTATTTCAGCAAAATTACCAACTATTACGGCAAGTGATAGAGAAGTTAAACAGTTTACTGATTTTGATTATAAAGAAGGCGTTAGTGCTAAAGCATATGATGGTACGGATTTAACTGATAGTATTACTTATGAAAAGACGGTAAATACTGATGTTGCTGGCGATTATTATGTTACTTATAAGGTTAAAGATGCAAATGGTAAAGAGGCAAGTGTTAAGGTTAAAGTTACTGTTTTACCAAATGAAAAGCCAGTTATTAATGCATCTGATAAAGAAATTTATTTAAATAGTGAATTTGATCCATTAGAAGGAGTTACAGCTAGTGATGCCGAAGATGGTGTGATTACTGATATTAAGTATACTGGAGAGGTTAAAGTAAATGAAGTTGGCGATTATCAAATTACTTATATAGTTACTGATAAAAACGGTCAGGAAACTAGAAAAACTATAACGGTTAAGGTAATTGTTAATCAGCTTCCTGTAATTAATGCTTATGACAAAACAATTTATTTAAATAGTGAATTTGATCCATTAGAAGGTGTTACAGCTTATGATAAAGAAGATGGAACTATTACTAAAATTAATGTTGATAAAAATGAAGTTAAATCAGATACTTTAGGAAAGTATAAAGTTACTTATTCAGTAACTGATTCATATGGACAAACAGTTTCAAAAACTATTACAGTTACAGTAAGTGAGAAACTTTTAGAGGCTAAGGATGGCGAATTTTATTTAGATGGAATAAAATGGAATAGTGCATCTAAAAAATATGAAATAAGTGGATATTTGATACAATTAGATGCGAATAATGGAATTGATGATTTTTTAAAGTTTCAATTAGTACTAAAAAATAAAAATACTAATGAAAAATATAGTGTAAATGTTGGCCGTTGGATAAATGATTTGCCATATGATTTAGGTGAAGAAAATGGATATGATTATCGTGGGGCCTGGTTTAAAGGTGAAATTGATTTATCAGGAATTCCTCAAGGTGATTATAATTTATATATGAATGCTTATGGATTATATCAAAATAAAATTTTAAATGAAGTAAGTATTACTTTAAATAAAAGTTATTTTAAACAATCTGAAATATTAGATATCAGTAGAATTTTAACGACTAATTTAAATAATTTTAATAATATTGATATTAAAGTTTATTTTAAAAGTAATAATATAACCAAAGCATTTATAACTAAAAATAGAAATGCAACAAAAATAGAAACATATATATTGGAGGATTAAATATGATAGATGAAGAAAAAGTAAGACATATTGCATCTTTAGCTAAATTAAATGTTAGTGATGATGAAATGATTAAATATCAAAAACAATTAACAGATATTTTAACTGAAATTGATAAAATACT
>CALVYM010000071.1 GCA_944372205.1 uncultured Bacilli bacterium | reverse complement strand
CTAAAATATGGTAAAGGATATAATGATAGAAGTTTAGAAAGAATGCGAAAATTATATGTGTTTTATCCAATTCCGGCCTCACTGCGGCCGGAATTGACATGGACTCACTATAGAACATTATTGTCAATAAAAAATGAAAACGAAAGAAATTACTACATTAATTTAGTTATTCTAAATAATCTATCAGTAAGAGAGTTAAGAAAAGAAATAAAAAACAAAGCGTTTGATAGATTATCTTATGCTGATAAAAACAATATTGAAATTATTAGTGATACTAATAACACTACACTTTCAATTAAAGATGTGATAAAAGACCCATTATTCTATATAAAAAACATCTGCCACTTGACATTTTAAACACTTTGTATTATTATCTATTAGTGCGAAAAAAGGGTGAGTTTGTATGGATAAAATAATAAATATTGCAGTTGTCGCTCATGTTGATGCAGGTAAATCAACTTTAGTTGATGGCTTACTTCGTCAAAGTGGAGTATTTCGAGATAATGAAGAATTAGTAGATTGTGTTATGGACAGCGGTGATCTTGAAAAAGAAAGAGGTATTACTATTACTGCTAAAAACTGTGCTATCAAATATAAAGATTATAAAATTAATATAGTTGATACACCTGGTCATGCTGATTTTTCTTCAGAAATTGAACGAATTATTAAAACAGTTGATACAGTTATTTTGCTTGTAGATTCTGCTGAAGGTCCTATGCCTCAGACAAGATTTGTACTTAAAGAAGCATTAAAAAATAATTTAAATCCTATTCTTTTTATCAATAAGATTGATAAAAAAGATGAAAGGGCTACAGAAGTAGTTGATATGACTTTTAATTTGTTTATGGAACTTGGGGCAACTGACGAACAACTTGATTTTCCAATTCTTTATGGTAGTGCTAGAAATGGTTATGCGGTTTATAATATGGGAGATGAAGGTATTGATTTAACACCTTTATTTGAAACTATTATTAACCACACTAAACCTTTTGAAGGAACAACAAGTGATCCATTACAAATGCAAATAAGTCAACTTGCTTATGATGATTATATAGGTAGACTAGGAATTGGTAGAATAAATAAAGGAAAAATAAGTGTTGGAGAAACTGTAGCAATTGCTAAAAATGATGGGACAAAAGAAGATTTTAGAATAACTAAATTATTTGTCAATGAGGGCATTAAAAGAGTAGAAGTAGATAGTGCTTATTTTGGGGATATTGTAACTGTTGCCGGCTGTAGCCATATTTCTATTGGTGATACTATATGTGATAAAAATCATATTAATCCCCTTCCTAAAATTGAAATTGAAGAACCAACATTATCAATGAACTTTTTAGTAAATGATTCTCCTTTTGCAGGTGAGTCTGGTAAATATTTAACTAATCGACATTTGCATGATAGATTAATGCGGGAACTAGAAACCAACGTGGGATTAAAAGTTGAAACCCTGCCGGATTCTGATGGTTTTAAAGTTAGTGGTCGTGGTGAATTACACTTATCAATCCTTCTTGAAAACATGCGGCGTGAAGGTTATGAATTATCAGTTTCTAAACCAGAGGTTATATTAAAAGAAGAAAATGGCCAAAAATTAGAACCATATGAAAAAGTAATTATCAATGTTCCTGATGAATATAGTGGCACAGTAATTAATTCTCTAAATGAAAGAAAAGGTACTATGCAAAGTATGATGCCAGGGGAAGCTAATTATACCCATTTAGAATACTTAGTTCCAACTCGTGGTCTTATTGGCTATCGTGGTGCATTTATTACAGAAACCAAGGGTGAAGGAATCATGGTTCGTTCATTTGATTCATATGGTCCTTATGCAGGAATAATTAATGGTAGAAAAAATGGTGTTTTAGTATCTATGGAAAATGGAACAACTTTTGGTTACTCACTATTTAATCTAAGTAGTCGGGGTACCATGATAGTTGACCCATCAACTCCAGTATATGTAGGTGAAATTATTGGCATTTGTAATAAAGAAGGCGATTTAAATGTTAATCCATGTAAAAATAAAGAACTTACTAATACTCGTAGTGCTCATGCTGATGAAGCAATCGTTTTAAATAAAGCCCGTAAATTTACTTTAGAAGAATCCCTTGAATTTATTGAAGATGATGAATATATTGAAATAACACCAACTGAAATAAGACTTCGCAAAAAATATCTAGACCCAAAAGTTAGATATCGCATGGAAAGACATTGATTTTGTAAATAAATTAGAAAATCGTAATGATTTTCTTTTTTTTATTAGAGTTTTGTGTTAGAATTAAGTTAGGGTGAAGCTATGAAAAAGAAAATAGACTTTGATAAAATAACTAAATTTGTAAAAAAGAAAAATTTCTTAATTGCCTGTTGTGTTTTAGTTTTAACAATTGGTACTATCGGTTATTCTTATGGTGCTTTCTTTTCCGTAAAAACTAATAGTGCTAATCAAACAGTAACTACTGGAACACTTAATGTATCATATACTAATGCATCAACTTCCATGGATAAAGGTCAAATGCAGTCGATGTCAGATGAAATGGGATTAAATGAAACAGATAATAGTTTAATTTATATTCAAAACACTGGTTCCCTAGATTCAACATTTACTTTAACTGTTGGTTATGATATGGAAAACTTCACATCAAGAAGTGGTTATAAAGAAACTGATGAACTTACACCACTTGATTATGTCATGATTGCTGTTTATGAACATAGCGGTGGAGAAGATACCTTAGTTGTAGAACCAACCGCTGTTGCTGAACTGCCAATTTATGAAGTAAATAGTAGTGATTCTAGATATAATCGCTATGCCATTTTATTTGATACAGTTGGTTCAACTTCTAGTGGTAATGCTACTAAAACTTATAAAGTAAAAATGTGGCTGTCTGATAAAGCTATACCTGCAGCAAGTTACACTTACTTTTATTTAAATGCCGAAATTATTGCTGAAGTTGAAAATGCTAAAATGGCTTATAACTTCTCTGGAACTGTAACTGATAATACTGGTGCTATCCTAAATGGAGCTACTGTATCTATTCAAAATAATTCAGTAACTAGCCAAACAAATACTTCTGGTAATTATACTTTAAATGGTATTTATCCTGGAACATATAATTTAGATATAACTTATAATGGTATAACTTATAAAGGAAACTTGACTGTTGTTGAAGGAACAAGTAATTCTTTAGTAAGTAATGGAACAACTTTTAATGGTTCTTCTCAAGATATCTTTAGTATCGCAAATACTTATAAAACAACTATTGATAAAATTATATCTTTAAATGATATAGACACTTATTCAACCGAAGTATCATTTGCGAGTGGTACTACATATAACTTAGCTCCGACATACACATTTACTGGAGGAGCATCAGAAGCGGTATCTGGCTTAAATATTAGTCTTGATACAACAAACCAAACATATACTTTGACACTAAATTAAAAAAAGTGAAAAAAAAGTGAAAAAAGGGTTGATTTAAAACTCTTTTTTTGCTAATATTAAAATAGAAGGAGGAAGAAAATATGGACAATAGAAAAAATACTATTCTATTAACAGTTATTGCAGTAGCAACTTTATTAGTTGCTGTAGTTGGTGCAACATTTGCATACTTCACTGCTCAAGGAGGTGTAACCCAAACTGGTAATATCAACGTTCAAACAGAAGCAGCTGCTAGTTCATCATTTAATGTAGATGAAACATTATCTCTTTTAGTTAATATGGATAATTTTAACCAAACTAGTGGTGCTGATGTTGTACGAGATATGAACGGAACAGCTACATTTACTGCTGGTACTGGTGACGGTGCACAAACAGAATTCTGCTATACTGTAACATTAGCGTGGACTGAAGCTAGCCCTAGTGATTTCGTGTATACTGATGGTGGAAGTAATACTGAACCAGAATTAACTTTAACAGTTACCAAAAATACTGCTGGAAACGATGGCATTTATAGTGGTACTCCAACAACAATTTGGGATAGCGTAGATATCACAACATCAACTTTAAGACAACAACGTCTAAATATTCCAGATCCAGGTAACTCAGATAGTACAGTTCATAAATTAACAGCAGCAGCAGGCGAAAAAGCTTCTGCACAATATGAAGTTGAATTAACTTATGAATATTATGATCGTAACCAAACTGCTAATGCTGGTAAAGTTTTAACTGGTACACTTACATTTGAACAAGCTACTTGTACTGAAGTACCATAATAGTCAATGGTACGATAAAATAAAAATGGCTCTAAAAGTTTCAGTGGGAAAAATTTAGAGTAGGTCTCCGCGGATAAGTGGGGTTAAGAAAAATAGTAAAACTACACGAATCAGTGGGATAATTTAAAAATATAACTCCAAGTTTTAATGGGGTTATATTTTTTTGAAACTCCAAGTTTAAGTGGGAAGAAAACTTGTTAGATATCAACAAGTTTTAATGGGGTTGATAATAAATAAAACTTATAATTTGCATTAAGGATTATATTATTCGTTCGATAAAAGTCAATAGCAAGACAAGTTGTTGAAACAACTATTGACTTTTATCTCACTCATAATTGCTAAACGCTATGCAAATAATAAGTATATTAATGTTTTATAATATATTTAATAAAAGAAAAACGAGTCGAATAGACTCGCTTTTTACTGTGATTATGATATATTTAAATTGAAGCTAATAATATCAATCACAGTAAGAATATATTATCACATAATTCTTATTTTGATAAGGGGTATTTTAAGCTTTATTAAAATAGGAGGAGAAGTATATGAAAAAAAGTGATGTTAAGAACATGTTGTCATTAGAAGCACATATTGAAGTTCTAGAAATTCAAAAGAAAAAGGAGGGAAAAGTAAATGTTAACTATATAACTGTTAAATCAAGCAAGAATAAAGTGCGATGTCCAATATGTAATCAATTTACAAGTACAATTCATGATTATTTAAAACCATCAAAAATATTGTATTTAGATGTAGTGGGAGAAAAAACATATTTAATAGTAAATAGAAGAAGATTTAAGTGTAGAAGGTGTAATAAGAGTTTTACTGAAAATATTGGTTTAGCTAATAAGAATGGAAGAATATCATCAAAGGTTAAACAAAAGGTATTGAAAGATTTTATGGATAAAAATAAATCATTAAAAGATGTAGCAAAAGGAAATAATATATCAGAAGATACAGCTAGAAATATATTTTTAGAAGCAACAAAGAATTATCCGAAAAGGATAATACATTTACCAGGAATAATCTCACTAGACGAAAAAGCAACATATACAAATGAGGGGATGTACTCTCTTATAATCAATGATCCAATTCATAGGGAAACATTAGATATATTAAAAAGTCGCAGAAAAGAGGACTTGATTAAATATTTTTTGGATATAAAAAATAGAAGGGAAGTAAAAGCAGTTATAATAGATTTATATACACCATATAAAGAAGTGATTAAAGCATGCTTTCCTAATGCAATAATAGTAGCAGATCCCTATCATTATACAAGCCATGTAGTAGAGGCATTAGATAAAGTTAGACTTAGATTAGTTCATGATAATGAAAAAGATAAAAGAACAAACGAATATTATATGTTTAAAAACAGAACTAATAAAAGTTTGTTATTAAAATCATTTAGTGAAACCAAATATGAATTAAGACAAAAACAAATTCAACAAGAAAAATATGCAACAGGAAGAAGTAAAAATAAACCAAAAGATAAATTTAATGATTATTGGTATGGTAAAATAAAAATAAAGAGAAATGATAAATATATAGAAATAACAAGGATAGATAGATTACATCAAATGTTAAATTTAAGTAGTGAATTAAGAGATGCTTATAATTTAAAAGAAGAATTTTTTAGAATTACCATTAATGTTAAAGCAGAAAAAGCTAAAAAAGAGCTACAAATATGGATAAACAGGTGTAGGAATTCAGGAATTCCAGAGATGATAACAGTTTCAAATACAATTGAAAACTGGTTAGAAGAAATAGTGAATTCATTTAATAATGATAAATATAATAATGGATTTACAGAAGCAAATAATAATGTAATAGATAAAATAATAGCAGTATCATATGGATATAAAAATTTTGAATTTTTCAGATTAAGAACATTAGTAATTTTACAAAAAGGATATGCTGGAGGAAGTAGAAAAAATATACAAAAAGGAAAAGTTGAGAAATAGTTATTTTTTATTGAAAATTAAATAAAAAAGGTGCAAAAAAAGAGGAAAAATTTTTGAACCTGGTTCAAA
>CALVYM010000070.1 GCA_944372205.1 uncultured Bacilli bacterium | reverse complement strand
ACTAGACTTGAACTTAAAATATTGCATTTGCTTTTTTCTAATTTAGGAAAAGTTGTAAGAAGAGATTATATAATTGAAAAAATATGGGAATGGACTAGTAATGATGTTAATGATAATACGGTAACAGTTTATATGAAAAGAATTAGAGAAAAAATTGGTGTAGATATAATTATTACAATTAAAGGAATAGGATATAGAATAGATGATACTAGAAAATAAAGTTCATCTAAAAAAGTTTTTATTAATATCAATTATACCAATCATAGTTTTTCTAATTATAGGAAATATATTTTTCTTTTATCAATATCATTCTTATACACAAAATTATAATAATAAAATAGCTTCACTTGTTAATTTGCTTGATAAAGAATATCCAGATATAGATAGAAACGAACTGATTTCTATTTTAAATAGTGATGATAAAGTATCTGAAGATATTTTTAGTAGATATGGAATTGATATTCAAAATGAATCTATAATTATAGAAAATGACCGATTATTTAGTGGATTTATAATTGTATATAATATCTTATTTATTGGTTTAGCTTTGAGTATTATTTTGCTATATTTAAAGCATGAAAAAGATCAAAATAAAGAAATCAAAAAAATCGTAAAATGTATTGAAGAGATTAACAAGAAAAATTATTCTATTAACATTGATGAAAATAGTGAAGATGAGCTTTCTATTTTAAAAAATGAACTTTATAAAATAACAATCATGTTAAAAGAAGATGCTGAAAACTCAAAAAAAGATAAACTCAAATTAAAAGATTCTTTGTCTGATATATCCCATCAATTAAAAACTCCATTAACTTCCATTAATATTATGCTTGATAATATTTTAGATAATCCTGATATGGATAGTAATACAAAAGAAAAATTTATTCAAAATATAAAAAGAGAGATTACAAATATTAGTTCTTTGGTTGGAGAAATATTAAAATTATCAAAGTTTGATGCTAGTGTAATAAAATTTGAAGAAAAACAGGTGTTTATAAATGATCTTGTGAAAAGTGCTATTTCTAATGTAGAAATGATGGCAGAGTTAAAAAATATAAATATTGAAGTAAACGATCAAGATAATATTAAACTTGTATGTGATGCAAAATGGCAAATAGAAGCAATCACCAATGTTTTAAAAAATTGTATAGAACATTCAAAAGATGATTCTACTATTACAATAGATATAGACTCTAATAAAATATATAAACAAATCACTATTAAAGACAATGGAGAAGGTATTGATGAAAAGGATTTACCTCATATCTTCGAGAGGTTTTATAAAGGAAAAAACTCTTCTAAAGATAGTGTAGGAATCGGTTTAGCACTTGCTAAAACGATAATTGAAAAAGATAATGGCTCTATTAAAGTTGATTCTAAAAAAGGGAAACAAACAATATTTACTATCAAATACTATTAGTATTACGGTATTGTAAGATAATATAAACGTAGAGCATGATATAATTAATAAGGAATGTGGTGATTATATGAAAACTATTATGGTTGTTGAAGATGAGAAAACAATTAGGGATGAACTCAAAGCACTATTAGAAACATCAGGTTATAAAGCAATTTTGCTTGAAAAATTTGACAATACTTTAGAGAATATTCTAAATAATAAGTTTGATTTATTACTTTTAGATATAAACTTGCCAAATGTAAATGGAGAACTTATTTTACGTGAGTTTAGAAAAAAATCTAATATTCCAGTAATCATGGTAACAAGTAGAGTTAAGGAAACAGATGAAGTATTATCAATGTCTTATGGTGCAGATGATTATATTACAAAACCATATAACCCAACTATATTGCTTTTAAGAATTGCTAATATTTTTAAAAGAATGGAAAATAATACAAGTACATCATATTATGATGACGTAAAAGTATATCAAAACAAGGGATTATTAGTAAAAGATGATAAAGAATTAGATTTAACTAAAAATGAAATGATTATATTTTCTTGTTTATTAAGTAATCGAGGCAATATTGTAACTCGTGATGAGTTAATGACTGAACTTTGGAATAATGAAGAGTATGTTAATGAAAATGCTTTAACAGTAAATATTAGTAGATTAAGAGCTAAATTAGAAGAATTTGGCATTGAAAATGCGATTGAAACCAGAAAAGGACAAGGGTATAAATTATTATGAAATTTGGTAAATATCTTTTTGATAAATTTATAGAAATTGTATTTGTCCTTTTTGGATATATCATTATTCTTATGATGCTATTTGCTTTTAAAGTTCCAAGCGAAGCTATTATTGGTATAACAATAGTATTTGCTATTATTTGTATTGCTGTCATACTTACTGGATATTTAAAAAGGATAAGATTTTATAATCATTTAATTAATAATGTAGATAAGTTAGATAAAAAATATTTGGTATTAGAAATGCTTAATAAACCATCATTTTATGATGGAGAAATACTTTATGAAGTTTTGTATGATATTAATAAATCAATGAATGAAAATGTAAAAAAATATGAAATAAGTTTAACTGATTTTAAAGAATATATAGAACTTTGGATACATGAAATAAAACTACCAATCGCTAGCTTAACTTTGATGAGTCATAATCAAAAGAATAAGATTGATAAAAGATATGAAGAACAAATAAAAAGAATAGATGATTATGTAGATCAAATACTTTATTTTGTTAGAAGTGAGAATGCTGAAAAAGATTATTTAATTAAAGAAACAAACTTAAAGAAAATCATCAATACTGTAGCAATGAGAAATAAAGATGATTTACTTGAAAATAATATTAGTTTTATTGTAGAAGCACAAAATGAAATGGTACTTACCGATTCTAAGTGGCTTGAGTTTATTATTAATCAAATTGTTAGCAATAGTATTAAATACACTAGAGATGATGTGGATAGTATTATTAAATTAAAAGTAGAAGAACACTCAAAGCAAATAGATTTGCATATTTATGATAATGGAATTGGTATTCCTGCTAAAGATATAAAAAGAGTATTTGAAAAGACTTTTACAGGAGAAAACGGACGAAATAGGTCTAAATCCACTGGAATGGGACTTTATATTGTTAAGAAATTATGTGATAAGCTAGGACACAAAATTATAGTTAAATCGGTACAAAATGAATATACAGATATTGTAATATCTTTTTCTAAAAATGATTTTTATAAAATAAAGGATTAATGTTTTTAGTATTACGAAATTGTAATGTACTGTAATATTAGAATAACGACAGAATCCTTTTTTTGTCATAAAATGTAAGCATGAAAGGAGAGATTGTATGGAAAGTATTTTAAAAATTTACAATGTTGAAAAATATTATGGCAGTAGATCAAGCCTTACAAAAGCTATAGATAATATATCTTTTGAAGTTGATAAAGGTGAATTTGTTGCTATCATGGGGGCTTCAGGCTCAGGAAAAACAACCCTTTTGAATTGTATCTCAACAATAGACAGAGTAACATCAGGACACATCTTTGTTGGGGGAGAAGATATTACTAAATTAAAAGGTAATAGCCTTAATAAATTTAGAAGGGAAGAATTAGGCTTTATTTTTCAAGATTTCAATTTACTTGACACCTTGACTGCTTATGAAAATATCGCCCTAGCTTTATCTATTCAAAATGTATCGGCAAGTGAAATTGCTAGAAGAGTTGATAAAGTCGCTAAGGAACTTGACATTAAGGATGTTTTAAAGAAATATCCATATCAAATGAGTGGAGGGCAAAAACAAAGAGTTGCATCAGCTAGAGCAATTATTACAAATCCAAAACTTGTTTTAGCAGATGAACCAACAGGTGCTTTGGATTCAAAATCAGCTAAGATGTTGCTTGAAAGATTTGATTATTTGAATAAAGAACTTGAAGCAACAATTCTTATGGTAACTCATGATGCTTTCACAGCCAGTTACGCATCACGTGTAATTTTTATCAAGGATGGTAAAATTTTTAATGAATTACACAAAGGTGATGATTCAAGAAAAGAATTTTTTGATAAAATTATTGATGTTGTAACACTTTTGGGTGGAGATTTAAGCGATGCTCTTTAAGTTATCTATTAAAAATATTGCTAGAAGTATGAAAGATTATACCATCTACTTTTTTACTTTAATATTAGGTGTGGCAATATTTTATATATTTAATGCGATTGAAAGTCAAACAGTTATGATGAATGTGTCATCATCAACTTATGAGATTATTGATCTCATGAATAGTATGTTATCTGGTGTAAGTGTCTTTGTGGCATTTATATTAGGATTTTTAATTATTTATGCAAATAGATTTTTGATGAAAAGAAGAAATAAAGAATTTGGTATATATCTAACTTTAGGTATGAGTAAAAGGAAAATATCTTTGATATTATTCTTTGAAACTTTAATTGTTGGTTGTATATCATTAGTAGTTGGTTTGGTACTTGGAACAGCATTATCACAAGTAATGAGCTTACTTGTTGCGAATATGTTTGAAGCTAAGATGACTGAATTTGAGTTTGTTTTTTCATCATCAGCTTGTATAAAAACACTTATATATTTTAGTGTAATGTATATTCTAGTCATGATTTTTAATACCTACAATGTAAGTCGTTGTAAATTAATTGATTTATTAAATGCAAATAAAAAGTCTGAAAAAGTAAAATTAAAAAATCCGTGGTTATGTGTAATTGTATTTATTGTTTCTGTTAGTGCATTAGGTTATGCTTACTGGTGTGTAACTGGTGGAGTAACAGATATGCAAACAGCAGATAAAATATTAATTCCAATAGCTTTAGGGGCTGTATCAACATTCTTTATCTTCTGGTCTTTATCTGGATTATTACTCAAGTTATTTATGAGTATGAAGAATGTTTATTACAAAGGTTTAAATAGTTTCACCTTAAGACAATTTAGTAGCAAGATTAACACAACAGTATTTTCCATGACGATTATTTGCTTAATGTTATTCTTTACCATTTGTGTGTTATCAGGTGCTATTTCAATTAGAAATTCAATGACAAGCAATTTAAAAACTTTAGCTCCTGTTGATATACAACTTGATAAAACAATGGATATATCAGCTGATTCTGGTTATTCTCCAGAGATTATAGATGATTCTAAAATATCAGTTAGTGAAACATTAGATAGATTAGGTTTTGATACAGATAAATATTTTAAAGATGTTATAGAGTTTGATTTATATGCTAGTAATGATATTTTGATTAAAAATACTTTAGGTTCTGTTTACGATGAACTAGTTAAAGAATTTCCATATTTATATTATGATGATGCTGAAACGTTTATTAAGGAAAGTGATTATAATAAACTTGCAAAATTATATGGATTAGATCCTGTTTATGTAGATGATGATGAATATATTATTATTTCTGATGTTGACTTTTGGACTGATATTAGAAATCGAAGTTTGGAAAAAGGTACACCAATTACTATAAATGAAGTCAGTTTAACACCAAAATATAATGAATGTGTTAATGGATTTGTCTATATGTCAAGTAATCATATTAACACGGGAATATTTGTTGTACCAGATAATGTTTTAAATAATATGCCAAGAGAAAGTGAAATATTAGTTGCAAACTATAAGGCAAATACTGATGAAGAAAAACAAGAAATAGAAAATATGATTTTAGCAACTGAAAATAGTCCTTATGCTCAAAATACTGATATAGAAGCAAGTTCAAAAATATCTTTATATGAGAGTAGTATTGGACTAGGAGCAATGATTACGTTTATTGGTTTATATTTAGGTATTATTTTCTTAATAGCAAGTGCAGCAATTTTAGCACTCAAAGAATTATCAGAATCGACTGATAATAAAGAGAGATTTAAGATGTTAAGAAAAATTGGTACAGATGAAAGGATGCTTAATAAAGCACTATTTAGACAAATTGGAATATTTTTCTTATTTCCATTAGTCCTTGCGATAATACATTCTATATTTGGAATTAAGTTCTGTGTATATATTTTACAAACTTTTGGTAAAGAGGAATTAATTAAGTCTATTATTATGACAGCTGGAATTATTGTGTTTATCTATGGTGGATATTTCTTAATAACTTATTTATGTAGTAAAAATATTATAAAGGAGAGATAAAAATGTTTTTGGCTTATAATTGGAGTGTTGTTTGGCAAAGTGTCGAAGATACTTGGTTACCAATTTTAATTCCTATTGGTTTTGTAATTTTAGTTATTGTTATAGTAGCAATAGTGAAAGGTAAGGAAAAGGATTAGTATATTGCTAATCCCTCTTGCTGAATATGGGTTATTTAGAATCAATAAAAACAGCAATCATTGTATTTCCGATTATAGCTTTCTTATTTACCATTCCTTTTATACTACATCAATACCATAAATATGGTTCTATAAATAAATTTAGAGTTCTAATAATTTAT
>CALVYM010000069.1 GCA_944372205.1 uncultured Bacilli bacterium | reverse complement strand
ATTGATTTAATTGTAACTTGTGCTTTTGGACAAATACTTCCAAAAGAAGTGTTGGATTTACCAAAATATGCATCAATTAATGTTCATGCTTCTATTTTACCTAAATATCGCGGGTCTTCTCCGATTGAATATGCCATAATGAATGGCGATAGTAAAACTGGTGTTACAATCATGTATATGGATGAAGGTATGGACACTGGTGATATTATAAAAATTTCTGAGTTACCAATTTATGATAATGATACTAGTGGTTCTATTCATGAAAAACTGGCAATACTTGGTAGTACTACTTTAGAAAGTACTTTAGAAGATATCTTTAGTGGTAATGTAAAAAGAATTAAACAAGGAACTAATTATAGTATTGCTCCTAAAATAAAAAGAGAAGATGAACAAATTGATTTTAATAATAAAGGAATAGATATAATTAATAAAATAAGAGCATTTAATCCATCACCTTTAGCAAATATTATAATTGATGATAAAGAAATTAAAGTATTTGATGCTAAATTTGTAAAAAAAGATATAAAAAGAATAAGTGAAATAGTTGAAATTGATAAAGATAAATTAGGTATTAGTTGTATTGATGGTATAATATATTTGAACACTATAAAACCTATGGGTAAAAGTATAATGAATATTAAAAGTTTCTTAAATGGTATTAATAAAGATAAATATTTAGGAAAGAAGGTAAATTAATGGAAAATAATAATTTTTGGCAAACTGAAAGAGGCAAGGCCATAATAAAATTAGGGGGCTGGTTTATATTTATTATAGCTTTAATAATATTTGTATTAGTAAGTGAAAAAAATGCTAATAATAGTGTAATAGATGATACAAATAGTGATAAAGATGAAGTTACAGAAACTTATGAATTTCTATTATTTAGTGAAATGATTAATAATCTAATTAATGGTAATTATGAATATAGTTATAATATTACAAGTAATAATATAAATTATATATATGAAGGTATTAAATGCAATAATGAAGAATTAGGATATAAAGAAAGTATTGATAAAATAATAAAATATTATATAAATGATCAAAATACTTATCAAGTAATATTAAATGAATATGTAGAAATTACTAATTTATATGAAGGAATAGATACAAATTTTATTAACTTAGATGTATTATTTAATAATTTAAATGAATATTTATATAATACAGTTAAAAATGAAAATACTAGAGTTATTACATATGATAAAGATGGTTATAAGGTTAGTATTACTACTGATTTAGAAAATATTACAAATATTAGTATTACAACTGATAATAGCGTTTATAATTTAGATTTTAATGTAATAAATACATGCAATTTAGGAGTTTTAAGTGAATAATATATTTGGATTAACTAAAAATGATTTAGAAAATTATTTTTTAAATATTGGAGAAAAGAAATATAAAGCTATTCAAGTTTATGATTGGTTATATAAAAAGAATGTTTATGATTTTAATGAATTTTCTAATATTAAAAAAAGTATTATTGATGCATTAAATAATGATTTTACTAATGAATTTATTAAAATAGAGCAAGTTTTAGAAGGAGTAGATGTCAAAAAGTTTTTATTTAGATTACTTGATGGTGAAAAAATTGAAGCAGTTTTAATGGAACATAACTATGGTTTATCGGTTTGTGTTTCATCTGAAGTAGGATGTAATATGGGATGTCGCTTTTGTGAAAGTGGCAGACTTAAAAAGGTAAGAAATTTAGATGCTTATGAAATAGTAGAACAAATACTTTTAATAGAAAAATATATTGGTAAGAAAATTAATAGTGTTGTAGTTATGGGTATTGGTGAACCATTTGATAATTATGATAATATTATTAAGTTTATTAAAATTATTAATGATGCTCATGGTCTTGCTATAGGTTCCCGTCATATTACAGTATCTACTTGTGGATTAGTTCCTAAAATATACGAATTTAGTAATTTAGACTTACAAGTTAACTTAGCAATATCTTTACATGCTCCAACAAATGAAGTAAGAAATACTATCATGCCTGTCAATAAAGTGTATAGTATAGAGGCATTAATTGCAGCAATTCGTGATTATATTGCAAAAACCAATAGACGAGTGACCATAGAATATGTTATGCTTAATATGGTTAATGATAATGTAAGTGATGCTTTAGCACTTGCTAAGTTATTAAAAGGTATGAATGTTTATGTTAATTTAATTCCTTATAATGAAACTAAAAATATTGGTTTTAAGAAAAGTAGTAAAGATAGAATTGATAAATTCTATAACACTTTAGTAAAGAATAAAATTAATGTAACCATTAGAAGAGAATTTGGTGGGTCTATTAAAGCGGCCTGCGGACAATTAAGAAGTGAGAGTGATTAATACGAAATCTTTTTATTTAACAGATACTGGTAAGGTAAGAGATCATAATGAAGATAGTGTTACTATCCTTAAGAATATGAGTGATGAATATTTAATGGTTGTTGCTGATGGTATGGGAGGACACCGTAAGGGTGAAGTTGCAAGTAGCATAACTTTAGCCCACCTTGGTAAACGCTTTACGGAAAGTGCTTCAATTGGTACCAAGATTGATGCCGTCAATTGGCTTAATGATAATATCATGGAAATCAATAAAGAAATCCTTAACTATGGTGAAGAACATGAAAATTCTAAAGGTTTAGGCACAACTGTTGTTGCGGCGATTATTACTAAAGAATTTTTGATTTTTGCAAATATTGGAGATTCTTCAGGATATGTCATGAAAAGTGGTAAACTTCATAAGGTTACCAAACCCCATACTTTAGTAAATCTACTTGTTGATTCTGGTAATCTAACGGAAGAAGAAGCAAAGAATCATCCTAAGAAAAATGTCCTTATGAAAGCACTAGGAGCTGCTGAAAAGGCTGAACCAGATATCTTTGATGTAGATAATGAATCAAATGAGGTCCTTCTTTGTAGTGATGGACTTACCTCCATGCTTAGTGATGATCAAATAGAAAAAGTATTATTAGAAGATGAACTTACTATTGAAGAAAAAGTAATTAAATTGATAAAAAAATGCAATGCCAGGGGAGGACTTGATAATATATCAATAGCTTATCTAGTTAGAGAAAGGAATGATTTGCAGTGATAATGAAGGGGCAAAAAATTAGTGATAGATACCAAATAATTAAATCAATTGGTGAAGGTGGTATGGCTAATGTGTATCTCGCATATGACACCATATTAGATAGAAATGTAGCTGTTAAAGTACTAAGGGGTGACCTTGCTACTGATGAAAAATTTGTAAGAAGATTTCAAAGAGAAGCACTATCAGCAAGTAGCTTATCTAATCCCAATATTGTTGAAGTATATGATGTTGGAGAAGATAATGGCGAATATTATATTGTCATGGAATATGTTGAAGGAAAACATTTAAAGAATTTACTTAAAAAGCGAGGAAAACTTACTGTACCAGAAGCTGTTGATATAGTCTTACAAATTACTAGTGGTCTTAGTGTTGCTCATGATTCTTATATAATTCATCGTGACATAAAACCCCAAAATATTCTCATACTAGATAATGGACTTGTTAAAATTACGGATTTTGGTATTGCTGTTGCCATGAATGCCACCCAGCTTACCCAGACTAACTCGGTAATGGGAAGTGTTCATTATCTTCCTCCAGAACAAGCTAGTGGTAAAGGTGCAACTCTTCAAAGTGATATTTACTCAATTGGTATTTTAATGTATGAACTTTTAACTGGTAAACTTCCCTTTAAAGGAGATAATGCTGTAGAAATAGCCCTTAAGCACTTAAAAGAACCAATGCCTAGTATTAAAGATGAATATCCGGAGATTCCTCAAAGTGTTGAAAATATCATTTTAAAAGCAACAGCTAAGAATCCTAAAAACCGCTATGTGGATGCTAGAGAAATGCATGAAGATTTAAAAACATGTTTAGATGAATCAAGAAAAAATGAACTTAAGATAACATTTAAATATCCAGAACATGATTATGATGATACGAAATTATTAAAAACAATTAAAGTTAGTGAGAAAAAAGGTCATAAAAAAGATATAAACATTATAGAAGATAAGGAAGGTGAAGAAATGAAGAAGAAGACCAAAAAAAATGACAATGTATCCCAAAATAAATTAATAATTATTCTAGCTAGTATATTTGTGGGACTTGTAGTTATTATTACAACAATTGTAGTATTAATTCCTTATATCACATCATCGCGTCAGGAAGAAGTTCCAGATGTATCAGGTTATACGGTAAATGAGGCAATTAATGCTTTACAAGAAGCTGGTTTTATAGTTAGTGATGAACAAAGACAAGAATCTAGCGAAGTAATACCTGAAGGAAGCGTTACCAAAACATCTCCAGCAGCAGGTTCAATTAGAAAAGAAGGCACAGAAATAATTTTATATGTATCACTTGGTGATGTTACAGTAGAAATTGAAGATTATACGGGAGAAAATTATAATGAAGTAAAAGGAAGACTAGAAGCTCTAAATTTACAAGTTATAATTGAGCGTCAAGATTTAGAAGAAGGAGAAGATCCTAATGACTATGAAGAAGGAATAATTATTAATCAATCAGTAAAACCTGGTGAAAAGTTATCAGAAGGCGATAGAATAACACTATATATTCCAAACTTAACTAATCAATATCCTAATTTTGTAGAAGATGATTATAGTGTTTCAGAAGTAGAAGAGTTTGCAGAGGACTACGGAATTAATCTAACAATTAATTATGAAGAAACTACAGAATATGAACCAGGAACTATAATTCGCCAAAGTAGAGCAGCAGGAACAACTGTTGTTGAAGGTGCTAGATTAACTATTACAGTTGCGGCAGAACCAGGTGAAGCTGAAGAAGAAACTCCAAATGAAGGTTTAGAGTAATGCAAGGTAAAATAATAAAACAGATATCTAATCAATATACAGTAAGTTCTAATAACTTAGAATATATCTGTACAGCTCGGGGAAAGTTTAAAAACGAAGGACTTTCCCCAGTTGTTGGTGATATGGTAGAATTTGATTCTAGTCTTTTAAGAATTGATAAGATATTACCTCGCAAAAATATCTTATCAAGACCAACTGTTGCTAATATCGATTACGCATTAATTGTTACAAGCTTAAAAAAACCAGATTTATCATATACCTTACTTGATAAGTTACTTACTTTAGTAATTGCAAATAACATAAAACCTATAATCATATTAACAAAATTAGATTTAATGTCTAAAAAAGAATTAAAAGAATACACTCCTGCTTTTAAATATTATAACTCTTTAGATGTTCCAGTAATACCTAATACTAAACTAAAAAAATTAAAAAAGTTATTAAAGAATCAAACTGTAGTTTTAACAGGTCAAACTGGTTCTGGTAAATCAACACTTTTAAATAAACTTGATAAAACGCTAAATATTGAAACCAAACCTATAAGTGATGCCCTAAATAGGGGAGTACATACAACTAGACATACCGAAATCTACAAAATAAAAAATATTTATTTTGTAGATACCCCAGGCTTTAGTGCTCTTGATTTAAATATCACTAAGAAAGATTTAATTAATTCTTTTAAAGAATTTAGTAATTATACTTGTGAGTATCTTGATTGTACACATAATAATGAAAAAAATTGTGGAGTAAAAAATGCTTTAGCTAAAGGTAAAATACTACCATCTAGATATATTAATTATATTAGATTTTTAAAGGAGTTAAATGAAAATACTAGTAAGTTATATAAGTAGTAAATTAAACATAGATGAAACTATTAAAAAAATAGATAATTCTACTTGTGATGGAATACATGTTGATTTAATGGATGGATTATATGTCAAAAATAAAAATACATTACCTAATTTAAATAATATATCTAAACCATTAGATATCCATCTAATGGTTAATAATCCAGAAAAGTATTTTGATATATTACTTAAATTAAAACCAGTATGTATTTATATTCATCCAAGTACTACAAATAATATTAAAGGTTTATTTAATTATTTAAAGTTTAATAATATATCTAGTGGAATAGCAATTAACCCAAATGAAGATATATCTTTATTCGAAGAATACTATCCATATATAAAAAGAGTTTTACTCATGAGTGTCTATCCCGGGAGTGGTGGTCAAGCATTCATTCCAAATACTAAAGATAGATTAGAAGAATTAATTAAATATAGAGAAAAATATAATTTTGAAATATATATTGATGGTGGAATAAATGATATTACCATTAAAGAAGTATTAAAAGCTGATGGAGTAATATCTGGTTCATTTATCTGTCAAAGTGATGATTATAATAAGAAAATAAATAAATTAAGGAGTTAATGATGAGAAAAAAAGAAATATTAATTATATCAATTATTGTAGTAATTATTTTAATAGTAATAATTATTATGTCTATTAATAATAATCATAAAAATGATAATACGGTAAAACATCCAGATAATTCAGAAACGATATATTCATTTGCAGTTGATAAATCTCTAGAATTAAATGCAAATAATTT